>CAINTU010000069.1 GCA_903853515.1 uncultured Micrococcales bacterium
ACCCAAATCGAAGTCTTCGCCAGCAAGAGCCTTCAGCGTCTCAACGGCCGTTAGGTGGGTGATAACACCTGCCTTGTCGTCGGCCGCGCCGCGACCAAAAATTCGGCCATCTTGAGCGGTTGGCTCGAAAGGCTCAGTTAGCCATTCAGCCCGATCGCCGGGTGGCTGCACGTCGTGGTGGGCATAGAGCAAAACGCTTGGCTTGCCATTCTTGGCCGCGCGATGAGCCAAAACTGCAGGCGCACCGATTTTGCCAGTCTCATCTGGGGCGCGCTTGATCTCGACCGAATCAAAAACACCGGTGTCTGTGAAAAGCTGCGCCACTGCCTCAGCACTGCGCTCAAGGTTTTCGGCGTCGAAGGCATCCCAGGCTATGCCGGGAATGCGCACCAACTGGCCCAGTTGAGCAAGTTTTGAGCTAAAAATGTTTTCGACATTAGCGCGAACACCAGCTAGCAGCGCATCGTCTGGTTGGCCTGCACTCAGAGAGATAGTCATGTGAGTAATCTTAAACTCCAAGACGCAAAATAAGGGCCATCATGAGCGAGCAAAATAACGAAGCCAAATCAGCAGCCAATTCAAAAGGGCGCCCAACCCCGACTCGCAAAGAGCGCGAATTTCAAAACCGCAAGCCACTGGTTGGCGACCGCAGCAAAGAAGGTCGAGCTAAAGCCAACGCGGCTGCGCGCGAACAGCGTCTGAAGGCTCAAGCAGGTATGCGCGCAGGCGACGAACGTTATCTGCCGCTTCGTGACAGAGGGCCGCAAAAGAAACTTGCCCGTGAAATGGTAGACGGACGATTCACAATTGGCGAAGGCTTATTGCCTGCGCTTTTGGTTTTAGTAGTGATCGCATCGATTAAAGACCCAATTCTGCAGACCATCGTGACCCTCGTGTTGTGGCTTGCCATGGTCGTCGTAATCATCGATGGCTATCTATTGAGTCGCAAAGTGCAACGTGAAATCAAAAAGCGTCTAGGTCAAGACACTTTGATCGAACGAGGCATGACTTTTTATGTGGTCATGCGCTGCATTCAAATTCGTGGAATGCGAATTCCAAAACCATTGCCACGACGCGCGAACAAAAAACGCTAGACGCTTCCATCCACCCATAAAAACCAGCAGATTAGAAGATAAAAATGCAGTATCGCTATCTAGGTAACAGCGGCTTTAAAGTCAGCGAACTTGTTTATGGCAACTGGCTAACCCACGCCACGCAGATCGAAAACGAGCAGGCTTATTCAACGGTCAAGGCCGCCCTCGATGGCGGTATCACCTCTTTTGACACCGCCGATGTCTATGCAAATCAAGCGGCTGAAGTCGTACTCGGCGACGCCCTCAAAGGCTTGCGCCGCGAGGGACTCGAGATTTTCACAAAGGTGTATTGGCCGGTGGCTGAACGCATGCCAAACGACACTGGTTTGTCACGCAAGCACATTATGGAATCGATAAACGGCTCACTTCGCAGACTGCAAACTGACTATGTCGATCTTTATCAGGCACACCGCTACGACGTTGAGACACCGCTCGAAGAAACCATGCAAGCATTCGCTGATATCGTTCGTGCCGGTAAGGCATTGTATATCGGTGTTTCTGAATGGGATGCCGAGCAGCTGAGAGCGGGCCACGCGCTAGCGAAGCAAATGGGTTTCCAATTGATTTCAAGCCAGCCACAGTATTCGATGTTGTGGCGAGTAATTGAAG
>CAINTU010000070.1 GCA_903853515.1 uncultured Micrococcales bacterium
ACTTCGTGGCCATCAGCAGTTAACTGGTCAATCAAATAGTGGCTTAGATCTAGGCCTGCGTGATCAGTAGCAATGTGGATGCGCATAGTTATTACCTTCGATTATTCGGGGTGCCAAAAAACCAGTACTGGGTTACCAGTGCGGCCATTGAACCAGAGAACAGAAAACCAACATACAAAATGCCTAACGCTTTGCTTGAGGTGCCAAACATGGTTACAGCCAAGACAAGAATTGCGACGATGGCCGCTAAGTCGAAACAAAGGCGCAAACTGGTCGAACGATTAGTCCAGAACCTGGCACACAGGGCAATGATTGTGAAAACCGGCAAAAACATATAGACAAGGGCTGCCTGAGTAATCGACATGGCTGCCCCGAAATTTTTAAATATCGAGAACATCGCCACAAAAATATAGGCGAGCGATTGCCCAAGAATCAGGCTGGCTTCGCTCAGCGGAGTTTTTCTAAATCGCAAAATAACCTCAAATTCGATTCTTTCGGCAGGCCAAAAATCTGTGCCAGCCAAATACTAGGCTAGTTGCTGAATTGCCAAACCGACATTGGAGTCATTTTGCCTGCAGAAAATCTAACCCGCATTGAAGCCGCTGAGCGCGCTGAGATTCTCGACACCCACAGCTATTCGGTCGAGCTCGACCTGCTGCGCGGCGATGAGGTATTCGGGGTGACCACGACGGTTCGCTTCGCCTGCAGTCGAGTTGGTGCGAGCACATTCATCGATGCGATTACAAACAAGGTGCACAGCATCACCTTGAATGGCCGCAGCATCGACCCGAGCGTTGCAAGTGACGGCATTCGAATTGCTTTAGATGATCTGCAGCTCGAGAACGAGTTGGTCGTCGTAAGCGATAACCCATACATGCACACGGGTGAAGGTCTGCACCGTTTTGTTGACCCTGCCGATGGCGAGGTTTATCTCTATAGCCAGTTCGAGGTGCCAGACTCACGTCGAATGTTCGCCGTCTTCGAGCAGCCAGACCTTAAGGCAACATTTCAGTTCACAGTGATGGCTCCTGCTCACTGGAAGGTCGTTTCGAACTCACCAACCCCCGCCCCGGTTGAACGCGGCGATGGCTCGGCTATCTGGGTTTTCAGCCCTACCGTTCGACTCTCTTCTTATGTGACTGCTTTGATTGCCGGCCCATACAGCGAATGGCGTGATGAGCTAATAAGCGCCAACGGTCGAGTGATTCCGCTTGGTGTTTTTGCTAGAACCTCATTGGCAAAATTCGTTGACGCCGATTACCTTTTCGAAAAAACCAAAGAGGGTTTCAAGTTCTTCGAAGCTGCGTTCGATTACCCGTATCCATTCGAAAAATATGACCAACTATTTGTCGCCGACTTTAATGCCGGAGCGATGGAAAACGCGGGTGCGGTAACCATCACCGAAACCTATGTCTTTAGATCGGCAGTGAACGGCTTCATAAAAGAGCGCCGCGTAATCACGATCTTGCACGAGTTGGCACACATGTGGTTCGGCGACCTGGTGACCATGAAATGGTGGAACGACCTGTGGCTTAACGAGTCGTTCGCCGAATATGCCTCTCACCTTGCGATCGTTGAAGCAACCGAGTGGAAAGAAGCTTGGACGACCTTTGCCACTCACGAAAAATCAGGTGCCTACCGCGATGACCAAATGCCATCGACACACCCGGTCTATGCAGATATCAAAGACCTAAACGATGTTCAGGTGAACTTCGACAACATCACTTATGCCAAGGGTGGTTCGATTCTTAAGCAGCTTGTTGCCTGGGTCGGTCAAGAGCACTTCTTGAAGGGCCTCTCGGCATACTTCAAGAAGCACGAATTCAGCAACACCGAATTGGTTGACCTTTTGACCGAGCTTGAACTGACCAGCGGTCGCAAATTGCGCGACTGGTCAAAACTGTGGCTCGAGACTGCAGGTGTGAACACCTTGAGAACCGAAGTCACCGAAGGTGCCGACGGAAAGATCGAAGCATTCGCCGTTGCCCAGTCTCATCACCCTGAATACCCGACCCTTCGCCCACACCGCATGGCGATTGGTTTCTATAACCTGCAGGGTGACAAACTAGTGCGCACCCATCGCGTCGAGATCGACGTTGACGGTGAACGCACCGAAGTGCCAGAACTGGTTGGCACCACTCGCCCAGACTTGATTCTGTTGAACGATGACGACCTAACCTATGCGAAGCTTCGCCTAGATGATCGTTCTAAGGCAACGGCACAGTTGCACTTGGCTAAAATCGACGACTCATTGGCGCGTGCGCTGCTGTGGTCAAGCGCCTGGGACACCATGCGTGATGCCGAGAGTGATCCAAAAGATTTCATCGATTTGGTGCTCGGCAACATTGCGACCGAAACCAACGCAACCGCCATGATGACTCTGTTGCGTCAATTGGCAACCACCCAGAGCATGTATTTGCGCGAAGAGAACCGCAAGATCTATAAGCAAAAGATTGCCGACGGTCTTTGGTCAATGGCCAAGAGTGCACCTGGTGGCAGCGAAGCGCAGTTGCAGTTCTTGAAGGCTTTCCCACAATTCGCCTGCACAGACGAACACCGCGAAATCTTGCTAGGGCTTCAGTCTGGTTCGATCAAGTTGGCAGAGCGCGAAATCGATACCGACTTGCGCTGGGATATCTTGAACGGCCTGGTGCTTGTTGGCGCTGCTGGCCAAACCGAGATTGACGCGATGTATGCCGCCGACACAACGGCAAACGGCGCAAAGGCAGCTGCACTTGCCAAAGCCGCCATCACCACAGCCGAAAATAAAGCGGCTACCTGGCATACATTAATTGAAACCGACGAGCTCTCTAACACCCTGTTGAATTATTCGAGTCTCGGATTCGTTCGCGGGGCTAGCGCAGAATTGATGGCACCATACGGCGAAAAATTCTTCGCTGACTTGATGAAAATGTGGAACAACAAGACCTTCAAAATGGCTGAATACCTAGTCGAGAATCTGTTCCCGTATGCACTCACGAGCCCTGAGTTGGTAGCTGCTACAAACGCCGCCATTGCACGCCCAGAGGTTGCCGCGATTCCAGCGCTTCAGCGCAAGCTTGTTGAGCATTTGGCCCCAATGCAAAGAGCACTTGAGGTTCAAGCCCAAGACAACTAGCGCGCGTCAATAAATTGAAGGCAGAGAAATGACTTGGTTGATTCAGTTTTATAAAGACTGGGGCGCCTTGATTCGCATCGTCGCAGTGATTTTGATTGCTGTTTTGATTCGATTCGGGCTTTCGTTTTCGGTTCGACGCTTCGTGCGAGGCGTAACCGAAACTGCAAGTCGCCACGATAATTC
>CAINTU010000071.1 GCA_903853515.1 uncultured Micrococcales bacterium
GAGGCTGGCATCGGCATCAATGGTCGCCATGTCGATTCTGGGCACCATAACCTCGCGGGCGATTGTCTCGCCAAACTCTTCAACCGAGTCGATAAGTTCTTGCTCGAACTCTTCAGAGACAGTTGCCGGCAGCTTGAGTGGCGTGAACAACAGCGTGAGTGAACGAATCGGCACGTGAAGAGCGCGCAACACCCCGCGGCCAAAAGAAGTCTTCGCGCTTTTGCGCGCGGCCACCTGTGAGAACAACTGGCACAAGGCCACAAGCGCCACAGCCATCAGCGCCACCCAATACCAGGTGAACCGACCCAGCGCAAAGGCTTGAGTGACAACTATGCCGAAGATGCCGAGCAGGCTCATCCGTGCGAAAGTGAGAGCTTCAATCGAACGATCGTCTTCATCATCGAGAGTAATTACTGCCTCGGCAATGCTCAACATAAAAATGCAGACGGCAATTGCGATAGCTATAAATAGGGCTAGAAACAGCAAACTAAAGCGCCTGGCCTTCGCTCGCAAAGTTGCGCACAATTTGCTCTTGAAGCGCGAACATTTCGCGCTCGTCATCGGGCTCGGCGTGGTCATAACCCAATAGATGCAATATCGAGTGAGCCGTCAAAATGAAGACCTCGTGCATAAAACTGTGGCCCGCCGTTTCGGCCTGACGAGCTGCCACCTGAGGGCAAAGCACGATTAGACCAAGATGCCCCGGTGCTGTTATGGCCCCTGGCTTGCCTGGTCGAAGCATGTCGATGGGCTGGCTAAGCACATCAGTCGCGCCAGACTCTTCCATCCAGTCGAGGTGATAAGACTCCATCGGCGCTTCATCAACCAACAAAATCTCGATGTCGGCAGCAGAATCGATGTGCAGCTGAGCGAGGGCCGATTGCGCCAAGCCGAGCACGGCATCTAAATCAACTTTGACAGCAGACTCGTTTTCGATCTCGATGCTCATTTGCCCACCTTTGAATTGCGCTTTGCCAGCTGCGCTTCTTCGAACTTGGCATAGGCATCGACAATCTTTGACACCAACGAATGGCGCACGACATCTGCCGAAGTCAGTGGGCAAAACGCCATGTCATCAACTTCGCCGAGGATGTTGGTTGCTGTGCGCAAGCCACTAACCCCTGCCGGTAAATCGACTTGGGTTATGTCGCCGGTGACCACCATTTTTGAATTGAAACCAAGGCGGGTTAAGAACATTTTCATCTGCTCTGGAGTGGTGTTTTGAGCCTCGTCAAGAATGATGAATGAGTCATTTAGAGTGCGCCCACGCATGTAGGCAAGCGGAGCCACCTCGATGGTGCCCGATGCCATCAACTTTGGCACTGCCTCAGGGTCAAGCATTTCGTGCAAGGCATCGAATAGCGGTCGCAGATATGGGTCAATTTTGTCGGTCAAAGTGCCAGGCAAGAATCCCAATCGCTCACCAGCCTCAACAGCGGGGCGAGTCAAAATGATTCGTGAAACCTCTTTGCGCTGCAGCGCCTGAACCGCTTTGGCCATTGCCAAATAGGTCTTGCCTGTTCCCGCAGGGCCGATGCCAAACACGATGGTGTTTTGATCAATTGCGTCAACATAAGCCTTTTGCCCTGCTGTTTTTGGGCGAATGCTTTTGCCGCGTGAACTTAGGATGCTCTGGCTGAGCATTTCGGCCGGGCTGACGCGCGAGTCATCAGCAAGAATTCTTTGCGCCCTCGAAACATCAGTTGCGGTGATATTTGGGTTGGACTTTTGCATTTTGATTAGCTCATCAAACAGCCGCTTGGCCTGCAACACATCGTTGCCTGAACCTGTCAAAGTGATTTCGTTTGAGCGCAACATGATGTTGAGCTTTGGGAATTGTGCTTCGATCGCACGCAAGAGTGCATCTTGGGCGCCAAAGATTTCAACGAGAGCAGATTCGTTGATTTCAAATTTGACCTGTTGCAGTTTTGTGAGGTGATCGCCGGTTTCGGCAGCCGAGAATGCTTTATTAGGCAAGTTTTTATTTGGCCCTAACGCTAGTGATGTGGCCGTGTGCATGAAACACCGATTGGCCGGCTTCAATGCCAGTGTTAAATGTGAATCGGTGCGACCCATGAGTTTGCTGGGCTGCGACCTTTGCGCCGAGTGCCATCAAATCGGCCATGACCTCTGGGCTCTTAAGTGCCAGTTCGCTTACGTCAACGAAGTGTTCACGTGGCACCACAAGGATGTGCACGGGCTGCCGGGGTTGTATATCGTTGAACGCGATGCAATGCTCAGACGAAGCGACTAACTCTGTCTTTATCTCACCAGAGGCAATCTGGCAAAACACGCATTTGGTTTCCATAGTCAAAGTCTAGTTTTGACCGGTGGCTTCAACGGCAGTTTGATTTTCGCCCTGCCCAGCAAGTTGAGCGAACCTGACGGCCGCAATCACGGCCGGCCCGGCGGTTGAGGTGCGCAAAATGTTGGCGCCGAGAGCAACCAGCTTTGCCCCTTTAGCGCTCAGAGCCGCCAATTCAGCCTCGTCGATACCACCTTCTGGCCCAACCACGAGGCAAAGCCTGCCCGAGGGCAAGACGGCGTTTGGGTCAAAGACCTCGAGACCGGTGGGTGCCAAAACCAGCACCTGATCAAACTGACCCTCGCCAATCAGTGCAGCTAACTGCGGAGTGGTTAGCGGTAGGCCGATTGCAACCCGGTGCGAACGCATGCTCTGCTTCGCGGCCTCATCAACGATTGACTGCCACCTGGCCACTGCCTTTGGTGCTTTAGCCGCATCCCAGCGCACAATGCTGCGATTTGCCTGCCAAGGAATAACTCCGTTGACGCCGAGCTCAGTGGCTGCCTGAATTGCCATTTCGTCGCGATCATTTTTGGCTAGCGCCTGAACCAGGGTGATCTGCAATTCGGCGGGTGATTCAGTAAAAACCTGTTCGACCGAGATTTCGAGATTTGCGGGGGCAACAGAGGTGACTTTGCCAAGCACACGCAACCCCATGCCATTGGTTAGTTGAATGTCTTCGCCAACGCGCATGCGTCGCACATTGGCCGCGTGTTTGCCTTCATCACCATCGAGCAACACTGTTGCGCCTTGAGCTGTGGCCGAGAGCGAAGGTGCGAAAAACATTGGCGCAAAGTGCATAGACAATGGCATTTAGCGACGACGACCCTTGGTGAAACTAGATGAGTTGCGTGAAGCTAAAACAGATTTATCGCCACCACGCAAATCGGCAAACTTGCGAAAAGCATCGCGCTCTTTGCCGTCTAGCTTGGTTGGTGTCTGCACCTGAATTGTCACAAGCAAATCGCCACGACCATTGTGGCGCAGGTGCTTAACACCTTTGCCTTTGATGGTCAGAACATCACCAGACTGCTGGCCAGGTTTAATTTCGATTTGCTCTGGGCCATCGAAAGTTGCGATAGTTGCCTGCGCGCCGAGCACTGCATCAACCAGCGGCACATTCAAAACGCAGGTGAGGTCATCACCGTCACGCTCAAAGGTTTCGTGTGATCGAACCGAAACCTCAACATAGATGTCGCCAGAGGGTCCGCCACCAAAACCGACTTCACCCTGACCGCTCAGTTGCAAACGTAATCCGTGTTCAATGCCGCCTGGCACTGAAATGTCGATGGTGCGGCGGGCACGAATGCGACCTTGCCCACGACAATCTGTGCATGGGTCAGCAACAACTTGACCGAAGCCACGGCAACTGCCACACGGTGCATTGGTAACCATGTTGCCCAAGAGAGATCTAACCTGACGCTGAATCTGGCCAGAACCATGGCAAATGTCGCAAATCTTGGGGCTAGTGCCGGGCCGGCAGGTGCTGCCATTGCAGGTGTTGCAGATGACCGCGGTATCGATCTCAATCGATTTGTCGACACCTGTTGTGACCTCTTCGAGACTCAGCTCTAAGCGCAAGAGAGCATCTTGACCACGCTCGGCCATACTGCGCGGGCCACGCTGGCCCCCACCAAAGAAGTTCTCAAAGATGTCGCCAAAGCCAA
>CAINTU010000072.1 GCA_903853515.1 uncultured Micrococcales bacterium
ATCGGTAAGCACCATCAGCTTCTCGGCACCTAGGGCTACCGCCAGCGACGACGCAGCCAAGTCAGCGTTGACATTAAGCAATTCGCCCTCGGCTGTTGGTGCGACGCTAGAGACGACTGGCACCTGCCCGGCCTCAAGCGCCTCAAAAATGACTCTCGGGTTCACCTGAGTCACTTCACCGACGAAACCTAAATCAACCGGACCGTCACTAGATTCAACAACCGTGAAATCAGCTTTAAACAAATTGAAGTCTAGGCCAGAAAATACCTGGGATTTGGCGCCAGCGGCCGCAATTAGTTGGGCAAGCGGCTCGCCTATTTGATTGCGAAGCACATCTTGAATAATTGGGATGCTCTCTGCTGTGGTCACCCGAAACCCTGATTTGAATTCAGAGGCGATGCCTAGTTCAGTTAACCTTTTAGTAATTTGTGGGCCGCCGCCGTGCAGCACAACAGGCCTAATGCCAACCCAACGCAAATATGCCATGTCTTCAGCGAACGCCTTTTGAAGTTCAGCATCAACCATCGCGTTGCCGCCAAATTTAACTACGACTACTTTGCCGTGAAATTTTTGCAGCCACGGCAGCGACTCAATCAAGGTCACGGCTTTGATGCTGGCAAGTTCAAGCACTTTAGACTCTGCGTTGATCATGACGAATAGGCGCTGTTCTCTTCGACGTATTCGTGAGTCAAATCGTTGGTAAAAATAGTTGCCGAGTGCGCACCTGAGTTGAGTGCGATTTCGATTTCAACTTTGCGCGGCTTTAGGTCGACCAAATCACGTGAAGCATCGGGCTGGCCTTTTGCTGAAACCCTCACGCCGTTGATTGAAACGTCAATGTCGTAGGGGTCAAACACAGCCTTTGTAGTGCCGACAGCCGCCAAGATGCGCCCCCAGTTGGGATCATTGCCATAAATTGCCGCTTTGAACAAATTATTTCTGGCCACCGAGCGACCAACTTCAATCGCGTCAGCTTCGGTCGCCGCTGAAACCACTTTAATCGCAATGTCGTGCGATGAGCCTTCTGCATCGCTAAGCAGCTGCATAGCTAGGTCGGTGCAAACAGCGGTCAATACTTTTTGAAACTCATTTTCGCTTGGAGCGATTTCGCTCGCACCCGAAGCCATGATCGAAACAGTGTCGTTGGTCGACATGCAGCCATCAGAATCGAGACGGTCAAAACTAACTCTGCAGGCCTCACGCAGCGCTGCGTCAAGTTCTCTGCTATCGATAACAGCATCAGTGGTTAGCACAACCAACATCGTGGCAAGCCCCGGCGCAAGCATTCCAGCACCCTTGGCGATGCCGCCGATAGACCAGCCATCCTGGGTGTGCCAGGCGAGTTTTGGCTTCGAATCGGTGGTCATTATGGCTTCGGCAGCAGCCTCGCCACCCTGATGATTCAGCTCGGCAACAGCTGAGCCGACACCCGCTAAAACCTTGTTGCGATCAAGCTGGGCTCCAATGAGTCCGGTTGAACAAACCAAAACATCACCGGCTGAAATCTCAAGAAGCTCGGCAACCTTTTCGGCAGTGGCGTGAGTGGTTTGAAAACCCTCTGGGCCTGTGTAACAGTTTGCACCACCAGAATTCAAGACGACTGCACTAAGTTGGCCGTCAGCGATTGCCTGTTTGCTCCAGAGCACTGGGTTGGCTAGCGCGCGATTAGTTGTGAATACAGCAGCAGCCGAATTCAGCGGACCTTCGTTGACAACGAGTGCAACATCTTTGCTGCCTGAACTTTTGAGACCTGCTGCAACTCCGGCGGCTAGAAAACCTCTCGCAACTGTGACACTCATGGTGCTACCCCATCGATTGTTAGCCCTGTTGATTCGTCAAAGGCAAGAGCAATGTTCATCGACTGAATGGCAGCGCCGGCTGTGCCCTTGACCAGATTATCGATTGCGCAAATTATGACTGCGCGATTGGCCGCTTCATCAATCGCTAGGCCAATGAGTGCAAGGTTTGCGCCAAGGGCAGATTTGGTGTTTGGAAATTCGCCCTGCGGCAACACTCGAACAAAACGTTCGCCAGCATAGGCGCGATCGAACGCCGCGCGAAGTTGATCGATTGTCACGCCCGGTTTTAGCTTTGCAGTGTTGACTGCGATGATGCCACGAGTCATTGGAACCAGCACTGGTGTGAAGCTGATCTGCGTTTTTGAATCGGTTAGTCGATTCAAGTTTTGTTGAATCTCTGGGATGTGCCTATGCACGCCACCGACCTGATATGCAGAAGCACCTGCGTTGATTTCACTCGCCAATAGGTTCACGCTGGCGTTGCGGCCGGCCCCAGACGTGCCTACAGAGAGCACACTTGTTAGATCGCTTGGCTCAATAAGATCGGCGGCAAGCGCTGGCGCAAATGCAAGTGTCACTGCCGTAGCGTTACAACCAGGAACAGCGATTCGCGTTGTTGCCGCCAATTTGGCTCGAGCTTTTGTAACGCCATTTGCGAAGTTGCCTGTCAACAACTCGGGCATTCCGTATGGCCAAGTTGCGTTGTGCTCTGTGCCATAAAATTTCTGCCAAGCAGCTGCGTCTTCAAGACGAAAATCTGCACCGCAATCGATGACTAGTGTTTGGCCGTCAAACCATTTCGCAATTTCGGCAGATTTGGTGTGTGGCAGTGCCAAAAAAACTACATCATGGTCCTCGAGATTCTCACGATTGGTTTCGACGAATGCTTGATCCGCGAAAGTTGCCAAGTGCGGATGGATGGCCGATATTTTTTGACCAACATTTGTATTGGCGGTAAGGGTTTTAACCTCGACCATTGGGTGCGAAGCAAGCATGCGCAGTAACTCACCACCGACGTAACCGCTAGCGCCAACTATGGCAACTTTTAGCTTCATCTTGGGTTCCTGACTTCTAGGTTGAGTTTCTTAGCTTTCTTGAATTTGCGACTAGGCGCGAATAGTGGCACCGTAAGCGACGTGAGCGGCTGAGACAGCATTGTCTCTGGCCTCTGACGCTTCGGCCTGAGTAAGGGTTCGATCATTCGCTCTGAAGCGCAGAGCGAAAGTTATCGACTTCATTCCGGCTGGAATATTTGATCCGCGATAGTCATCGACGAGTGCTATCGATTCGAGCAATTCACCAGAAGCATCACGCACGGTTGCCAGCAATTCTGCTGCCGCAACTTCTTGCGCAACAACCAGTGAAAGATCTTGCGTAGCCGCTGGGTAAGTTGAAATCGACTCTGCGCTCACCTGGTGAGGTGCTGCAGCAAAAAGTTTGTCTAAGTCAATTTCAAGCACTGCAACTTGCCTTGGCAAATCGCCTTCGATAGCTAACTCTGGGTGAAGTTCGCCCACCAAGCCCACCAGCGTATCGAGTTTTTTTGAGCCAGAATCTTGTGCCGCATAAATGTGCGCGGCCCGCCCAGGATGCATGAATTCGATCGAGGCTTGTTCGAATCGAAGAGTCGCACCAACTGCGCGCGCTGCCAAATTAGCTGCCTGCATTGCGTCGACGTAACTCGCGCCAGTTGATTTTCGCCCAAGCTGCGCCTGAACTCGGTCACCAACAAAAAGAGCACCAAGTTTTAGTGGTTGAACCGGCAACGAAGCCTCTAACTTGGCTATTTCTGCAGCTGAAGGCCTGCTCAACGCGCTTGGCAACGAAATCTCTTGCGGCGTTGCGACACTCGCAAAAACAGAACCGATTTCAAAAATGCCCAAATCGGTTAGTCCGCGCGATAGGTTGCGCTTAGCGGTTTCTAACAGCCCTGGCAAAAGGCTCAAACGCATTTGATTCAAGTCTTCTTGCATAGCGTTAGCGAGAACAACCGGGGTCGAACCAATACCGAATACAGCGTTGGTCGCATCCGAAACAAATGGATAGTTCAGCACTTCACTGTGACCGGTCGAAGCCAAAGTCTCTGCGATTGCGCGCTTGCGTTTTTGACGAGGCGTTAGCCCACGCCCAGGCGGTGCTACCGGTAACCGCGCAGGTATTTGATCGAAACCGATAATGCGAGCAATTTCTTCGACAAGATCGGTTTTGTGTTTCAAATCTGGGCGCCAGCTTGGTGGCGACACTTGCAATGCACCATCTGCTTCTTCGAAAACGCAACCAATTTCTAGCAGAGTCTGAGTTATCTGATTTGCCGAATAGTGCACACCTGTGACTTGCTCTGCAAAATCGATTGGCAACCAAATTCGGGCCGCCTGTGCAACATGATCAAAATATGCACCGAGCGAGTCAGCGACCCCGCTTGCGTGAACTTCAAGCAATTGCACAACTCTGGCAGCAGCGTTCTCAGCAACCTGAGGGTCTACCCCGCGCTCAAAACGCTTTGACGCCTCGCTTGGCAACTTGTGGCGGCGCGCAGAACGAGCAATCGAAACACCATCAAAATTTGCCGACTCGATCAGAACGCTTGTTGTTGACTTCGAAACCTCGGTGCTTTCGCCACCCATCACGCCAGCAAGGCCGATTGTACCGCTGCCATCTGCAATAACCAAATCCTCTTGGCTAAGGTTTCGCAATTGGCCATCAAGTGTCTTCAGCGTTTCGCCCGAGTGTGCACGCCGAACGTTTAGACCACCATTTAGTTTTTCGAGATCATATGCATGGATAGGCTGGCCGAGCTCAAGCATCACATAGTTGGTGATGTCGACAATCAGAGAGATTGATCGCATGCCGGCAAGTTTGAGGCGCGAAACCATAAAAGCTGGAGTTGGCTTTGTAGCGTCAACGTTTCTAACTACACGCAGCACAAACTTTGAGACGCCGTCTTTGCCGCGAATAGGTGCTTGATCGGCGATGTTTAGTTCGAAGCCGTGAGCCCGTTCAACGTGAACATTACCGGCTGGGTCACGGAACTCGGCTTTGGTCGCATGAGAGTATTCGCGCGCAATGCCGCGGATAGAAAAACAGTATCCACGGTCTGGCGTGACGTTGACTTCGGCCGCTTCGTCGTCAAGTGATAACAACTCAAGCGCGTTGGTGCCAACTTTTGGATCTAGGCCGATTTGAGCAAGGCGCAAAATGCCGTCGTGGTCATCGTTCAGCCCAAGCTCGCGACCAGAGGCAATCATGCCATCGCTGATGTGGCCATAGGTGCTGCGAGCGGCGATTTTGAAATCGCCAGGCAATACTGCCCCAGGCAAAGTCACGACAACCTTGTCGCCAGGCATAAAGTTTTTCGCACCGCAAACTATGCCGCGCACGTCAGCGCCACCATCGGCAGCTTTCTCGCCCACAGGCGCGACGCGAACTTGACACCAACGAATAGTTTTGCCATTTGAGGCGTCTTCTTCGACGAATTCGAGCACTTGGCCAACCACAATTGGGCCAGTCAAAGAGAAAGAGTGCTTGCCCTCTTCTTCTAAGCCGATTTTGACAAGCTCGGCCATCACAGAATCTGCGCTCGCACCAACCGGTAGGTCGACGCTTTCAGCTAGCCATGAAAGTGGAATGCGCATTAGAGCACCATTCCAAAATGCTGAGTGAAGCGAACATCGCCCTCAACCATATCTCGCATGTCTTTAACATCGTTTCGAAACATCAATGTGCGTTCGATGCCCATGCCAAAAGCGAATCCGCTGTGCACTTCGGGATCGATGCCACAGGCAAGCAAAACATTCGGGTTGACCATGCCGCAGCCACCCCACTCAACCCAGCGCGCACCACCTTTGGCACCAGGATGCCAAACGTCAAGCTCTGCAGAAGGTTCGGTGAAAGGAAAAAAGCTTGGGCGCAGACGGATCTTGGCCTCTTCGCCAAACATAATTTTTGCGAAATGTTCTAGCGTGCCTTTTAAATCGGCCATGGTTAGGCCTTTGTCGATGGCCAAGCCTTCGACCTGATGAAAAACCGGTGTGTGAGTGGCGTCGAGTTCGTCTGTGCGAAATACTCGACCTGGGCACAGCACATAAATAGGCAGTTCGCGCTCGAGCATCGAACGGATCTGTACCGGCGAAGTGTGTGTTCTAAGCACAAGGTGAGCGCTCGCCGGTTCAACAAAAAAAGTGTCTTGCATAGCTCGAGCAGGATGGTCGGCATCAAAATTAAGTGCGTCGAAGTTGAACCACTCGCTCTCGAGCTCTGGGCCTTCTGCAATTTGCCAACCCATACCAACAAAAACATCGCTAATTTCGTCTTGCAAAAGCGATAGCGGGTGGCGACCACCAACTGGGATTGTGTTAATCACGGCCGACATGTCGACTGCCTCGGCAGCCAATTTGGCGGCAGCAGCAACCGCGTAGAACTGCTCTTCTGCGCTTGAGAAAGCTTGATTTAATTGCGCACGCGCCTGGCCAACGAGTTTGCCGGCAGCAGCTTTTTGGTCATTGGCAGTTGTTGCAAGCGCAGCATTTAGTTTGGCAATCGCCGAGCTCTCACCGATGGCAGCCGAACGCACAGCGCGAAGGCTATCTAGATCAACTGCACTGGCAATCAGCGCGAGGGCATCAGAAACCGCTTGGTTGACGCTCTGCTCGCTAATCTGATTCTCGCTCGACATAGTGTTCAAGTATATCGGCTAGGCGTTTTGAGCGAAGGCAGACGCGTATAGGCAAACGCTGGCGGCCGTAGCAAGATTCAAACTCTCGGCTGCGCCATAGATCGGCACCGCAGCAACTTGATCTGCAAGTTTGAGGGTTTCGGGTTCAAAACCCCAAGCCTCATTGCCAAATAGCCAAGCGGTTGGTTGTGCGAGTGAAGCGGTTGCGCTCAGTTCTGGCAACTCTTTGCCAGACGCATCGGCAGCTAAAATCTGCAGGCCGGCAGCCTTTAATACATTTGCCAATGCAGCGACGTCTTGATCGATAACAATAGGCAAATGAAAAAGCGAACCGGTGGTCGAGCGAACAACCTTTGGGTTGTAAACATCAACAGATCCCGTTGAAAAAATAACTGCATCAGCCCCAGCTGCATCGGCTGCCCGCAAAACGGTACCGGCATTACCCGGGTCGCGAATTTGTGACAGCACAGCAATTAGCTTTGGCTGACCAGCCAAAACCTCTTCGATGCTCACGTGCAGCTGATGACAAACGGCAAGGATTCCCTGTGGGGTTGTGGTGTCGCTCAGTGAAGCGAGCACGCGTTCGTCGACCAAAGCGATATCGATGCGTTTAGCTTTAGCCGCGGCAGCAAGATCTGCATGGCGCGCCAAAAATTCCTCGGTGGCATAAGCCTCGAGAATTAGTTTTGGTCGATCGAGTGCCTCACGAAAGCCTTGCGGGCCTTCAAGCAGAAAGAGCCCGGTCTCAGACCGGGCGTCTTTCTTTGCCAGTTTGGCAACCCCACGAACCTTTGCGGCCTTGGGATCGGTAAGCAATGGGCTTACTTAACCTTTGGCGCTGAAGTGTTGGCAGGCAATGCCGACTTTGCAGTGGCAACCAGCGAAGCAAAAGTCTTCGGCTCGTTCACTGCGAGGTCAGCAAGGATTCGACGGTCAACTGTTACGCCGGCCAAGTTCAATCCTTGGATTAGACGGTTGTAAGTTAGGCCGTTTGCACGCGATGCTGCGTTGATGCGCTGGATCCAGAGGCGACGGAAGTTACCTTTTTTGTCGCGACGGTCGTTGAACGCATAAACCAGCGAGTGCAGCATCTGCTGCTTCGCCATGCGGTAAAGACGTGAACGCTGGCCACGGTAACCCTTGGCGCGTTCCATAACTGTGCGGCGCTTCTTCAAAGCGTTAACCGCGTTTTTTACTCTTGCCATTTGACTCTCCTAATAAATCTTTGGGTTACTTGCCGAGCTGCTTCTTGATGGTCTTGAAGTCAGCGGCCGAAACAACCTGGTCTTGGTTCAAGCGGCGGGTGCGACGGCTCGACTTGTGCTCGAGGTTGTGGCGCATGTTGATCTGTTGCTTCATCAACTTGCCGCTGCCAGTGAAACGAAAGCGCTTCTTGGCACCGGAGTGGGTCTTCTGCTTTGGCATTGCTATCTCCTGTTTTTATTTGCAGCAACTTAAAGTTACTGAAACCTAGTTTTCGTCAGCCGGCGCATCGGCAACAACTGCCTTCTGCGATTTCGACGCCTTGTCTGCTTCTCGCTTGGCATCAGCTTTGGCCTCTGCCTTGTTTCGAAGCGGTCCGATTACCATCACCATGTTGCGGCCATCGATCGACGGGGTCGATTCGACTGAGCCAAACTCAGCAATCTCTTCGGCAAGCTTGTGCAGCATCTTGACACCCATCTCTGGGCGCGACTGCTCACGACCACGGAACAACACGATCACCTTGACCTTGTCGCCCGCCTTCAAAAAGCGCTGGATCTGACCCTTTTTAGTGCCATAGTCGTGGTCATCAATCTTCAAACCGAAACGCACAGTCTTGATAACGGTGTTGGTTTGATTTTTGCGAGCTTCACGAACTTTTTGGGCGGCTTCGTATTTGAACTTGCCGAAATCCATGAGTTTGCAAACTGGTGGGGCCGAGTTTGGTGAAACTTCGACCAAATCTAGATCTGCCTCTTGCGCCATGCGCAAAGCAACTTCGATTTTGACTACTCCAACTTGCTCACCGGCTGGGCCTACGAGGCGAACCTCTGGCACACGGATGCGCTCGTTAATACGCGGATCGCTGATCTGCTACTCCTTTTGACGTGACTTGCATGGCCACGTCAACACGGGCACATACCCGCTAACGCGCAGAACTGAAAAGTTCAAAGCTTTACCCGGCGACCTTTTGAGGCGGTCGACGCGGGTGGGAAACTAATCCACTTCTGACTGCAAACCTTCGCTTGCAGAGCCATCGACTAGCCTAGCAGAGAACTATTGCGAGAGAGAAGACCTAATTGAGCGAAAACATGGATGACTTTGCCCAGCACGCGACCCGTGAGCTTGAAGAAGTGCCAGCAATTGAGGTCATTCAGGCCACGGCTGTGCACTTGATGAGCGCCGCAGCGGTGCAGTGTGGGCTAGCCGAATCTGGCTATAAGGGTGATCTCGATGAGGCTCGCAAGTTGATCAATGCCTTGGCGGCACTGGTTACCGGCGCGTCTGCAGATCTAGGTGATCACCACGCCAGGCCATTGCGCGATGGGCTTCGCTCATTACAACTCGCTTTTCGCGAGATGTCGGTTTATGCAGATGCACCGGGCCAAGGACCAGGCGAAAAATATACTGGCCCAGTCAACTAGTGCTGCAAATTAGTGCTGCTAATTAGTGCTGCTAATTTGAACTGCTAATTAGCGAGTGTTTGGCTGTGTCGGTCAGACGGCGGGTAAAAACTTGACCGCCATCGAATCGACGGCCGCCACAAACTCTTTGGCAAGCGATAGACGCTCAAAGATATGCGATTCGATTTTCTCGAGTTCGCCAGAGGATAATCCTTGGGCTAAATAGAGAACGACGATCAGTTCTGGCCCCGCCAATCGCGAAGTTGGATCACCACTTAGCAAAGTGAAGTTCATCACCTGCTCGATTGAATCGATTGCCTGATCGACAGCATTTCGCACCGAAAGGTTAGCTTCTGCGCTTTGCCAAGGCAGATCTTGGGCCAAGGCAGCGATTGCCGGTCGGCGCAAAACAAATTCGTGTTCACTCGTTGCATCGATCACCAGGCGTGTGCTGTTTTCGCTCGCTGCAGCAAGAGCCACAACTCTGGCGAGGTTGGGCACGGGGCGGGCCTGTGGATTCCATGCCTGCATGGCTTCAACCGAACTAAAAGCAGGCAGCGCAACCTGACCGTCAGGACTCGAGACAGTCACGATCGAAAGTTCGGCACTCTTGTCAACTTTGTGGCCATGGACGCCATCACCCGATTCGCCTAGGTTGGCGACGATCGGAATCAACAGGCGCGAACCCCTCAGCGCATCAACGACTTTGTCGGCAGAGATTTTTTGTGCGGCAAAATCTTTGAGTGCTAAAAGCAGGTGCTCGGGTGCTCGCCCATCGTCATTCTGATTTTGGTTTTCATCGAAACTTCGACCAGCCCAAGATCTGCCAGCGCTGTCTGCGAATCGATCAGGGTTGATGTGCTCGGTTGACACTAGTTGCCGGCCACTTCAAGAGCTTGCTCGAGAGTGAATTTTTGGGCATAGAGCGCTTTGCCCAGAATTGCACCTTCAAGCCCAAGCCCCACAAGGCTGCGCAGGGCAACCAAATCATCAAGAGTCGAGATGCCGCCCGATGCGATGACGGGCCTGTCGGTTTGTTCGAGAACCTGCTCTAGAAGCTCGATGTTTGGGCCGCGCAACATGCCATCCTTGGTGACATCGGTGACCACATATCTTGCGCAACCGACATCGTTCAATCGGGCAAGCACTTCAAACAGATCGCCGCCAGATTCGGTCCAGCCGCGCGCAGCCAAAGTGGTGCCTCTAACATCGAGTCCAACGGCGATTTTGTCGCCAAATCGCTCGATGACTTTCGCCGTCCAGTCGGGATTCTCTAGCGCCGCGGTGCCCAGGTTCACCCTTGTAGCTCCTGCTTCAAGTGCAGCGTCGAGCGAGGCATCATCGCGTATGCCGCCACTGAGTTCAATCTTGACGCCCTGCGCCTGGGCCACGACCTCGCGCAAAATCGCACGGTTTTCGCCGCGACCAAACGCCGCATCTAAGTCAACAAGATGAATCCACTCTGCGCCCGCGTCGATAAAAACCTTAGCGGCATCGATTGGCGTGCCGTAGTCGGTCTCAGTGCCGGCCTCGCCCTGAACCAGGCGAACGGCTTTGCCATCAGCAACGTCAACCGCCGGTAGCAAAATCAATTTGTCGGTCATGAGAATCCTTCGATGTTTTTAGGGCTAAAGGCTTTGAATCCAGTTTTGCAAAAGCTTTATGCCGGCCGCGCCAGATTTCTCAGGGTGAAACTGGGTGCCGCTCAATGGGCCGTTTTCGACAGCCGCAATAAATTTGCCTTCGTAATCAGCCCAGGTTATTTGTGGTGCGTGAAAGGGCGGTTGCGCATCAATTTGCAAATCGTGCGCTGCAAACGAATGCACAAAATAAAATTTTTGATTTTCAATGCCCGCGAAAAGTCGGCTGTCTTTTGCCGGTGTCACATTGTTCCAGCCCATATGCGGCAAAATCGCGGCATCGAGCTTGGTGACCTGACCTGGCCACTGCCCTAGCCCTTGGGTTTCGAGCGCACCTTCTGTGCCGCTCGAAAATAGCACTTGCAACCCAACGCAAATGCCAAAAACTGGTTTGCTCGCTGCCAACCGTTGATCAATCAGGTCGCCGCCTCGCACGCTTGCCAGAGCAGTCATGACGCTTGCAAAAGCCCCAACACCCGGAATAACTAACCCATCGGCGGCGTATGCCCTAGCTGAATCTGCCGTGAGCTCTACCTCGGCACCAGCGGCGACTAACGCCTTGACCGCCGAGTGAACATTGCCGCTGCCGTAGTCAAGTACGACAACTTGTGGTTTGCTCAAAGCTTGCCCTTAGTTGAGGGCACACCTTGAACGCGATCGTCAAACGCGATCGCCTTTCGCAAAGCTCTCGCGAAGGCTTTGAACTCAGCTTCGGCAATATGGTGGCCGTCTCGACCAGTCAGCAAATTGATGTGCACGGTAAGGCCTGCATTGAAAGTGATTGCTTCAAAGACGTGACGAACCAGCGAGCCGGCAAAGTGGCCGCCGATCAGAGTATTTTCGAATCCTGCTGGCTCACCTGAGTGCACCAAAAAAGGCCGGCCAGAAACATCGACTACAGCTCTAGCCAGAGCATCATCGAGTGGCACTGTTGCGTCACCGTAGCGAGAAATCCCTGACTTATCGCCTAGCGCCTGTTTTAGAGCAAGACCAAAAACAATTGCAGTGTCTTCAACCGTGTGGTGAACATCGATGTGTGTATCACCGGTGGCGTGAATTTTTAGGTCGATTAGCGAATGCTTTGACAGGGCCGTCAGCATATGGTCAAAGAATGGCACCGTCGTTGAAATCTCAGATTTGCCCGAGCCGTCAAGATTTAGTGAGAGCTCAATCGATGACTCAGAGGTCTGTCGAGATATTTGTGCTGTGCGACTCATGGTGGCTACTTTGATCTTGGGATTGAATAAAAGTTTGACCGACTTTGGCCGTAATGCAAGTTTAGTTGTCGGCTAGAAAATCGCTCATCGC
>CAINTU010000073.1 GCA_903853515.1 uncultured Micrococcales bacterium
CGCATTCGATCTTCTGAAGAACCCCAATGATCGCGCCATCATCTTGCAGAACGCCGACCACAAAATTGGCGTTGAGAGCGTGTGCGGTGCGCAGCAGGAATTCGTCCGTCATGTCGATTACGACACGGTCTATGTGCAATTTGCCGGTTCCAGCACGATTGAAACCGAATTTGCCATTTATGAAATGGCCGCTGGCGACATCATCCATATTCCTGAAGGCATTGCGCATCGCTCGCAAGGCTCCGCTGATTGCCTGCGTTGGTTTGGTCGCAATTGGCGACAGCACCCAAAAGGCGGCCGCGGTTTCTGGCGCTAGCTTTGATCCCGGTCAAATAATCAGCGACTCGGTGTTTTTCGATTTTGGCACCATGACGGCAAACGATATTCAACGTTTTCTAAACAGTCAAGAAACAGGTTGCGTTTCAAAGGCTGGTAGCCCACCATGCCTGAAGGATTATCACGCTGCCACTCCATTCGAAGCGTTTGACGATGGCAAATGCGCAGAGATGCCAGCGACGACTGATTCGACCGCAGCCCAGATGATTTTTAGCATTTCGCAGGCCTGCCAAATTAATCCCAGGGTGCTTTTGGTTACTCTGCAAAAAGAGCAAGGTTTGATTCAAGCAAATCACCCGACTGCCTATATGTATAACGCTGCGATGGGCTACGGCTGCCCCGACAGCGACCCTGCCATCTGCGGCAAAGTTTGGACTGGGCTTTTCAATCAGGTTTATAAAGCTGCCGGTCAATTTCAGTGGTACGGCGATCCGCGCGGGTCATTCACCTATCTGCGACCTGGCTCGAATGTGACGCTTGAATACAGTTCAAGCCCCTGGCAATACAAACTGCGTGTCGATTCAGCTGGCAAACCGGTGCTTGACTCAAGCGGCAAGCAAATTTATGACAAGACTAGACGTTGCCCGCAAGCCAAATTCTTGCTCAAAAATCAAGCCACTGCGAACCTTTATTACTACACTCCCTACCCACCAAACCAAGCGGCGCTCAACAACCTTTATGGCAGTGGCGATTCGTGCAGCGCTTATGGCAACCGCAATTTCTGGCGTTTCTATTGGGATTGGTTCGGTAGTCCGCTTGGCGGTGGCTTCTTGCTGCAGAGTTCGACAAGCGATGTCTATCTGATTGTTGCCGACAAAAAATATCACATTGCCGACTCGGCGTTGGTCAGTGCATTAAAGCCGCTTGGCCCTTTGGGCGAGATCAGCCAGGCCTATCTCGACTCTTTTCCCGTTGGTGGCGAGCTGAACCGGTTGGTTAAAAATGGCAGTAACAACATCTTCTTTGTTGACGGCGGCACAAAATATCCGGTATCAAGTTGCGCAATAGCAACCAACCTGGGATTGCCCTGCGCCTCGGCCACACGACTATTGCAGGTGCAACTCGATGCGATGCCAACGGGTGCGCAGATGAGCAATCTTGTCATCAACGCTGACGGCTCGAGATATGTTATTCAAGCCGGCGTGATTCATGAGATTCTCGACGATGACTCTGCCGCCGACGCTAGCGTCACTCTCGCAAGCGCGGCGCCAACGGGGCTTGCGGCATTTAGCTATCTTTCATTCGGTGCACCGATTGTCAAGCAGCTTTCACTTTTCGTCGATAGAACTTCAAACCAGACTGGCGTTTGGACTGACGGCATGTTTTATGCAATCGACAAAGCGACTCTTGCCGACTTCACTTTCGCGAACTGGTTGCGTCAGTCGTTTGGCACTCTCGACGAAAAATCTTTTGCCACGCAAATCAGCGGCAAGTCGATTACTTCACTTTTGCAGGGCAGTGACGGTGTCAATTGGCTGCTAACCGATGCCGGCAAAGTCAAGATCACCGATCAATCTGACTGGGTAAAACAAGCGGTGATTGTGCCCGATTCGCTGCTATCAGCAATTCCTACCGCGGCTTCGACAATCGATGGCAACCAGTTCGTTAAGCAAACCGGCAGCTCTGTGGTCTATCTTTTGCGCAATGGTCAAATTAGGCCAACTATGAATGCCGCTGACCGCGCGGTTCTCGGCACCGGCATGGCGACCACCGATGTGCTTGAACTAAAACCCTCTGCCTTTAGTGCATTGCCGATGGGCCCAACGATTATTCCTGCTGGCACCTTGGTCTTTGATAACAACGCCAAAACCTATTCGGTTGTTGATGGTGACAACCGTTTGGTGACTTTCGATTCTTATGCAGACATGTTCGGCTGGCCGCGACCACGCCATGTTAGCTCTGCTCAATTGCTTGCCTATCAGAGTCGAGTTGCTCTAAGCCGCTACAAGATTTCTTGCGCGGGCCAGCGACTTGTTGGGGTTGACGGCCAGATTTATCGTGTTGATTCGGGCGTTGCCGCAAACTATGCGGGCGTTACCACAACGCTTAGCGATGCCACCTGCGCACAATTGCCGGCGCCTATTGGTGATCTCGGCAATTTTGTTCGCACTCCAGATAAAAAAATCTGGCAGGTGCTCAAAGGGCGCAGGCACTTTGTGGCCAACGGCAAACTTTATGCCGCACTGCGAGGGGATGGGCCAAAGCTTGTTGCAGTCTCGGCAAGGTTCGTCGATGGTTTGCCGATAGGCAAAGACGCCGTCGCCACAGTTACGCCCACACCAAAGCCGACCCCAGCTGCGACAACACCGCCGACCCCGACCACTAAAACCTATGTGATCAAATCAGGCGATTCGCTAAGTTCTATTGCCACGAAGTTTAAGACGACCGTGGCAAAGTTGATGACGCTCAACGGCATCGTGAATGCCAACCTGATTTCAGTTGGCCAAAAAATCAAGTTGCCCTAGCGCCGCGCTATTTTGGCCTTCGTTATAGGCGTGCGGCCAAATTCTTGCAACTGCTCAAGTTTGATCTGCCCGGTTCTGGCCTCAAGAAGTTCATCTGGTTCGGTTGCCTTTACGGCGAACAAAATCAAAATCATAAATGCCGATTCGATGATCAATCTTGATTCGGTTATGGCTCGAACCAATTCGGCCACTAGAACTAAAAGCGGCCATAAATATAAAGAGCTCGAGTGATGCACAGCTAAACGCCAAAGTCTTACAAAAGTGCGAACCAAAAGGATGGCAAACAACACGAAGCCAACAAGCCCGACCTGCAAAAGCACGTCTAGATAGGCGTTGTGCGCCTGAAAGTATCCTTGGCCATTGATGACAATCAGGTTTTCGAATGGGTGCACACCCGGTTGCCAAACCCCGGTGAAACCCCAACCTTCGAATGGTCGTTGTTGAAAGAGACTAAACACACGCTTCCAGATATATGTGCGGTGAGTCATGTCGGGGCTCTTGCCCAAAATGTCGAAGACCTCGCGCCTAAACGAGAGCACAAAAAACATAACGACGCCGGTCACAACCCAGGTGATTCGATAGATGCGGTGTCGAGTTTCGTAGTTTTTGCCCTCGGCGAATAGCGAGACCACGGCGGCTAGCAAGACAGCGACGCTAGCAAAGACGATGCCGGCCGATTTTGAAAGCACGATTGCAGCCACCGAAAGCGTGAGGCTCGAAATGCTCTGCCAGGCAAACGCATTTTTAGCGAAAAGTTCGACTGCAAAAACGATGACACCGATAAGTGCGATGGCAGCCAATAGATTCGAGTTCGCAACTATGCCTTGAATTCGTTGGCCGGCAAAAAGATTGCCTTGGCTTAACACCGCATTCTGCACGCTTGAGTTAAATAAGCTGCCGAGCTGACCGTGAGCGAAAGTCGCGGCATAGATTTCTATCGCAAAAGAAGCGATCAAAATAACGCGAATTACGTTCGCAAAAATTTTCAACAACTCGCGCCAGTCAAAGGTTGCTGCCAAAAACAGAGCCACAATCACGGCCTGCAAACAAGTGGTTAGACCAATCAGCGTGTTAAGCCAATAGGCCGACCAGAAGGTGCTGGCCGCTAATAGGCCCAAGAACAGATTCAGTTCTATTGGCATTGAGCGAATAACAGCAAACTTGCCGCGCATGAACCAAATAGCTGCTGCCGAACTAACGATTGCCAAAGCAGACCAAAGTAGCCATGCAAGAGTTGGCCGAAACGAGTCGCCCGAAAACATGGTGTCGCCGGCGATGGTTGCGGCAATCGCAACATATGCGGTTATCCATGCCGGTCTCGAAGACGCAGTCGGTTTCGCACCGATTGCGCGCGCCAACAAGCCCATGGTTTTCTCTATTCTTTGGTTGGCTCAAGTCTAAATCTTGCTTGCCCGCACTGATTTGACTGATGGCTAGGCTTAATGGGTGCTCACCAAATTGACTAACGTTGCGTTGCCTTATGCATGGGGCTCTACCCATCTGATTAGCGACCACTTTGGCATCGCGGCGACCGGCGAGCCGATGGCCGAAATCTGGTTTGGCACCCACGCTGGTTCGCCCACAGAGACCGAGTCAGGCGAATCGCTAGCGTCGATAATCGGATCGGCCCGACTGCCGTTTTTGCTCAAAATTTTGGCAGCGGCCAAGCCGCTCTCGATTCAGGCGCATCCAAACGCCGAACAGGCTCAGGCAGGTTTTGCTGTAGAGAATGCGCTGGGCATTCCACTAGATGCCGGCCATCGAAATTACAAGGATTCGCTCGCCAAGCCAGAGCTGATAGTGGCCCTTAGCTCTGGCTTCGAAGCTCTAGCCGGCTTTAAGACACCGGCTGATATCGCCCAAATGTTTGAGGCAATTGCGCTCGAAAGCGGCAATGCCACTTTGTCTGCGCTCTTGGGCGATTTCAAAACCCAGGTTTTGACGATTGATGATGGTTCGGGCAGCGGCCTTGAGCGGGTGTTTTTGGCAACCCTCACCGATGAGCGGCTAAGTGCAGTGGTCCTCGATGAATTTGTTGCAGCGGCTGCCAAAGTTGACGCTATTGCACCATTGGTTGCGGTCTTGAGTGCAAATAACGCTGGCGACCGCGGCATAGTTTCTGCGCTCATGATGAACCACCTTGAGCTCAAAAGAGGCCAGGCGATTTTTGTGCCGGCGGGCATGCCACACGCATATCTGTCTGGGCTAGGTGTCGAGGTCATGCTCGCAAGCGATAACGTTTTGCGTGGCGGGTTGACGCCAAAGCACATTGATATTGCCGAATTACAAAAAGTTTTAATTTTTGAACCAAGCGTGCCTAAAGTGCAAGGCGGGAGAACCCTTGCCCAGGGCCTCGATCAGTTTGATTTAGAAATTTCTGAATTCGCGTTTTATCGAATCAGCCCGACCGCAGCAAACCTTTTAGCCGATGCGAATCTGCCTGGTGAGTCGATAGCCCTGTGCACTTCGGGCCAAGTGGCGATCAGCACATCATTAGGCGAGCGAATTGTTCTGGCAAAAGGTGAAGCGGCCTATATCTCGGGCGATGCAAGAACCTTCAGCGTTGCTGGGGTCGGCGAAATCTTTATGGCGGTTTCGACTATTTAGCAAGCCAAGCGCTCGCGACGATGCTTTCTAGATCGTTCTCGGCCTGCCAATTCAGGGTGCTTTGAATTCTGTTGACATCGGCACAAAGCTTTGGTGGGTCACCCGCTCTGCGTGGCTCTATTGACACTTCAAAATCAACGCCGGTTTGCTCTTTGATTGCGGCAAGCACTTCGAACACGCTGGCGCCGGTGCCGGTGCCCACATTAAATACCGAGTGTTCGCGATTAGCCTGGTCGAGATATTCGAGAGCGCTCTTGTGGGCTTCGGCCAAATCAAGCACATGAATATAGTCGCGCACGCAGCTGCCATCGTCGGTGGGGTAGTCATCGCCAAATACTCGCACTGGCTCGCCGGCTCGAATGGCAGCGAATGCGATTGGAATCAAGTTTGCGACAGCGGTGTCAGCGAGGTCTTCCCAACCAGCGCCGGCGACGTTGAAATAGCGAAGGCTCACGTGGTTTAGTCCCCAAGCTTTGCCCGCGTCAGCCACCATCCATTCGCCAATCAGCTTCGTTTCGCCATAGGGGTTTATCGGCTGGCAGTGAATGTCTTCTGTAATGATTTGAGCCTCAGGCATGCCATAGACCGCCGCGCTCGATGAAAACAAAAGTTTTTGCACGCGGGTTTCGCGCATCGCGGTAAGCAAATTTGCCAGCCCGCCAATGTTTTGCAAGTAATACCATTCGGGCTTTTGCACCGATTCGCCTACCTGTTTGCGAGCGGCAAGGTGCACTACCGCTTCGATCTGGTTGGCGAGAAATACGGCTTTCAGTGCCTCAACCGCATCGGCTGAAGCCAAGTCGACATGCTCAATTTTGCCGTCAAACCGCGTTGCAAAGCCTGTCGAGAGGTCATCAGCACCAAAAACTTCATGCCCTGACTGCTGCAAAAGCCTGGCTACGTGCGATCCGATATAGCCAGCAGCGCCGGTCAGCAGAATGTTCATGCGTCAAGTTTAGACCCCTAACTTTTGCGGCCAACGGGCACGCATCCCAGCAAAACGCACACAAAACACAAGGTTAAGGCTCTATAACAACTTTGAAAATCGCTGTTTTCGATTTGACAGCGACCTAGTTACATCGGTGTAATTACATGGATGGTAGTTGGGTGACACCGTTGCGAGACAACGGGCCCTGAGAGGAACTAATGAATTTCGAAGAAGAACGCGGTGCAGTAGCCGATAACTGGTTTGTTGACCCGCTGATCTTGAGAGTCTTCGGCATTCACGCTGATGGCGACAGCAACCCGCTTGCTTGGCAAGCCGAAGCGCTTTGTTCACAGACTGACCCTGAAGCTTTTTTTCCTGAAAAGGGTGGCTCAACAAGAGACGCCAAAAGAATTTGCACCAACTGCGAAGTCAAGTCAGAATGCCTCGACTATGCACTCAAAAATGACGAACGCTTTGGCATCTGGGGTGGCCTTTCTGAGCGCGAGCGTCGCAAGCTAAAGAAGCGCGCCTAGCAGTAAGGCCCAAGGGCTTTGAAAGTGCGGGTCGTTGCGGTTGTCATCACTCACGATCAACCCAACTTTCTAAAAGACAATCTCGATTCCGTTTCGAATCAAACTTTTGATATCGAACGCGTTCTGGTCGTTAACTCTTCGACCAATAACGAATCTGATTCGATTCTCGAAAAATTCAAGCAAGCCAGCGCTCGTCACCAAGTTTTGCCATTGCCGTCTTCAGCAACTTTTGCAGAAGTGCTGGCTGCCGGTGTGGCTCAGGTGTTGCCAGAAGGCGCAAACCTCGCTGACTATTGCATCTGGGTTTTGCATGATGACATGGTTGCCGAGCCAAATGCGCTCGCCGAGATGGTTAGAGTCTTTGAGATTTCACCTTCGACCGCGATTGCCGGCCCTAAGCAGTTCAGATTCGATAACCAAAAACTGATTGCTCAATTCGGACTGTCGCTTACCTCTGGCCTGCAGCCGTTCTCGCTTGTGCACAACGAACTCGATCAGGGCCAACACGACAGCACATCTGATGTGCTTGCCGTCTCGACCGCCGGCATGTTGATAAGAGCAGAGGCATGGATTGCGTTGGGCGGCCTGAATCTTGAAGCCCCGCCACTGGCGGCCGATATCGACTTAGGGCTCAGAGCAAGGCTCGCGGGATTCAGGGTGGTTGGGGTTGCCGGGGCTCGCGTGCGGCACGCTCAGCTCTCAATCAACGGTAAAACAAAAAGTAGTTTTCTAGGCGGCAGTGTGCGCCTTGCCGTTCGTAAAGCGCAATTGCATCTGCGCCTGCAGTTATTGCCGCTGCCTGTGGCTTTGGCCTATTGGTTGCTTTTGCCAAGCCTCGCTGTTTTTAGTGCGTTCTCGCAATTATTTTTCAAACGCCCCGATCGAATTCTTAGCGAAGTTGGCGCAAGGTTATGGGCTTTTGCAACTATCGGCGCCAGGTTGCGCGGCAGCAGTTCGGGTGGCCGTTTGGGTGGGCGTGCTCGTGCCATCGCCAAGCCGCTCTATGCATCGCGCGAACTGGTTGCGCAGCGTAAGCGTCTGGCTCTCGATGTGGCTGAGCAGCAGGCCAACCTGCAAGAGGCCGCGGTTAGCGGTTTGCCGGCAGCGAGAGCCGCAACGACTTTTGGCGAGGCGGGTGGCTTCTGGCTGATGCTCGCGCTAACGGTGTTCAGCTGGCGCTTCGTGCCGCAGGGTGAAGCCGCGTTTTCACGGGCACTGCTGCCGCTCAGCAAATCCTGGTTGTCGCTTTTTAACCATGCCGGCGCAAGTTTTCAGCAGCAGGGTTTTGGTTTGGCCGCTGCGAGCGATCCGATCAACTGGGTCTATTTGGTGTTTGGGTCTTTAAATGGTTGCCAAGTCAGTGTGCATTCAAGCCAAGACACCCAATTGCCTGCAGGCATCGAAAAAGACCCGACACTCAGAGAAATC
>CAINTU010000074.1 GCA_903853515.1 uncultured Micrococcales bacterium
AATCTCGAGAGGTAGTGGCACATAGTCAGGATTATCGACCATCATCAACGGGAATAGGAACGAAGACCAGGCGCCCAGAAAAGACAGAATCGTCACAGAGGCGAATACTGGCTTCGACATAGGCACGATTATTGCTCGATAAACCTTCCATGGGCCAGCGCCATCGAGCCTTGCTGACTCTTGAATTTCAAGTGGCAAGCCTATGAAGAAGGTGTAAAACAAATAGATCGAAAATGCGCTAGCTATAAACGGTAAAAACTGCACGAAATAAGTGTTGCGATAATCTCGCAGCAAATAAAACAAAGGTATGGCTATAGCTTCAAAAGGCATGATCACCAAAAGCACGACCATCACCAAAACGGCATTGCGCCCGCGCCAACGAAGTCGGGCGAGTGAATAGGCGATCATCGAGTTAACAACTAGACCGCCGAAAACGATAACGAAGCTAACCAAAATCGAGTTGGTATAGAAGCGCCACAAATAACCCATTGACGAATCATTGAATGTGGTGAAGACCTGAAGGTAATTGTTGAATGACAAATCCTTCGGCATGAATCCGTTGATGCCATCGAGCACCTCGGCTGTGGGTTTGAAAGAGCCGATAAGCATATATGCAATCGGAGCAAAGAAGATTGCTGTCACGATTGTCAACATCAAATAATGCAGAGCTGTCTTAATGGTCTTTTTCGCGGTACGTGACTTACGAATTCGTCGTCTTATCTCGCGACGCGATGCTTTTTCTGATAACGAACTCACTTGACTTCTCGATTCTGCTTTAGAAAAAGTCGCTGAATAAGCGTAAGAACTATGATGATGAGCACAAAAATCACAGTGATTGCAGATGCCTTGCCAACGTTTCCTTCAACGAATGCCGAGGTGACTGCCTGCAGCATCACCGTTTGGGTCGCGTCAATAGGGCCACCTTGAGTCAAAATATAAACTTGGTCAAAAAGGCGCAATGAAAAAATCGTGGTGATGATGACCACAAAGACAAGCGTGTTTCTTAGCCCTGGGATCGTTACGTTCCAAAACCGCTGCCAGGCGTTGGCGCGGTCAAGATTTGCGGCTTCGTAAAGTTCGTGAGGAATCTCTTGAAGTCCTGCAAGCACAATAACCATCTGAAAACCAACGCCCGCCCAAACCGACAAAAGTGCTATAGAAAGAAGCGCTATGTTCGGATCTCCTAGCCAGTCAATCGGTTGGATTTGCCCGAAAGAAATAAGGTTTAGCAAGCCATTCAGCATTCCTAAAGAGTCGCGACTAAACATTAGTGCCCAGATGATTGCCACCAATGACATCGGAAAAACTACGGGCATAAAAAAGAAAGTTCTAAAAAAGGCAATGCCTCGCAATTTTGCGTTCAGCATAACCGCCAGTAGTACAGCAAGAGCTGTTTGGGCAGGCACAACAATGAGTGCAAAGGTGAAGTTATTTAGTAGCGCCTTGTAAAAACTTGGACTCGAAATGGGGTCAACGAGTATTCGGCGATAGTTTTCGAAACCCCAAAATTTTGGACCGCCAACCATGTTGAAGTCCACATTGAAAAAAGACAAAAACACTGCTGTGAGAAAAGGGATCACGACAAACAGAATCAGTAGAAGCAACCCTGGCAAAGACATTAAGAACCCCGCGAGGTTGTCTTGCCCGAATTTGCTTCTCTTTTTCGATGTCATCACTTTGACCTAACAGTATTTTGCAAATTTTATTTGATGATTGCGGGGCCGAGCTATTCGCTCGGCCCCGCAATTTGATTCAGTATTTTCGACTAGTAGCCGCTGTGGTCGGTGTAATCCTGGTCGATCGTGACTGCGGCAGTGTGCAGAGCAGTCTTGGCGTCGCCACCGTTCCAAATTGTCTGAACGGCGGTGCCGAATGCAGTGTTGATTACTGGCCATGCAGCGCTGATGGTGCGAGGAACAGTTACACACGCCTTGGTTGGCTTGGCTGTGCCACAAGAAGCAGATAACTGGTCAGCGTAGAGCTGAAGCGGGCCGCCCTTGCGGTAGTTAACGCTCTTGTTTAGAGCGGTCTTAGTTGCAGGCACAGCACCGTTCTGGTCAGTAACGTTCAAGATCCACTGATCTTTCATGATGTACTGCAAGAACACGTTCGAAGCTGCTAGTTCTGCGCCAGTTGTGTTTGCGCTAATAGACCAGCTGTGTGAGCCCTGACCCGACTTGCTGCCGACACCAAAGTCTGGCAACGGCAAGACGGCAAGGTCGCTACCAAGTTTCGCGCTCAATGCTGGGTATTGCCAGTGGCCAACCCAAGCGAGACCAACACGGCCGTTTTCGAATGCCTTGTCATCCGAACTTGGGTCGACGTAAGGCTTCCACGATGCGAAGGTTTTGAAGGCATTGACTACAGCAGTGCTGTCGAGAGCGCCGACTGCCTTGTTGTTAGTCACAATCTGGTAGCCAGCTGAATTAACAATCGGAGTGAATGCATAGCCTGGCCAACCTGGACCCATGCCATAGTTCTCTTTGATGTCGATGGCCTTTTTGCCGGATGCCTTGGCAGCAAGGGCCTTTAGCACTGCAGTGAAGCGAGTTGCTGTCCAAGCGTTCTTATAAGAAGTTGGAACATCGTTAATGCCAGCGGCCTTTAGCATTTTTTTGCTAGCAAAGAGGCCGAGACCCGAGTCATACTGCGACACCGAGTACTTGTGGCCGTCCTTGTAGGTGCCTTCTGCCTGAATAGAAACAAGCTCATTGTTGAATACGCTTGCTGGCACAACGCCGTCTAGCTGGTGCAACTTGCCGGCGTAAACGTAGGCAGCTAGGTTTTCCCCATCGAACTCGAAGACGCTAGGCAATTGACCAACCGATGTTGATTTGATTGCCGTACCCATGTCGGCCTTACAAGTTAAAGTCGCGTGGTACTGGCCGTCATAAAAACCATTGAATGCTGCGACCTGTTCTTTGGCAGCGGCGATCTCGCCGACTTCAGAACACATTGCCCAGACTGTAATTTCTTGAGCGCTTGCAGCGTGTGCCGGCGAGATGGCGCCGAACCCGAGAGCGATTGCAGCAAGTGCACTTGCAGTCGCTGAAACTTTTTTGAACTTCAACCTAATGACCTTTCTTGTTCATTTGCTGAGCAAATGTTTTTATTTGAAAACTTTTGTTTCCAAATCGATGTATGTTCTTGCACATTTTGTTTACGCGCGTAAACTACAAAAAAATGATAGATGCTGAATGCACGGCAAAAACACCAGGGCTGATTACATTTAGATAACGACTAGGAGTTATTTTGGCTACGAGAGCAGAAGTTGCAAAGCTGGCTGGAGTGTCAGAAGCCACGGTTTCTTATGTGCTAAGCGGCAAGCGCAAAATATCTGAGCCAGTGCAGCGCAGAGTGGTCAGCGCGATGCAGAAGCTGAACTATCGACCTAATCGTATGGCTCAAGCATTAGCTGGCGGCAAATCCAGAGTTATTGCACTCTTATTCCCGACGGCCGCCAAGGGTATCGCGAATGTTGACCTCGAATACGGATTAGGCGCCGCCGCCGCAGCGCAAGAACTTGGCTACCACTTGGTGATGTGGCCTACTTTTGATCGCTCGATCTCAGAAGTTATCGCAACCGCCAATGCGGGGCTTCTAGATGGTGTGATTCTGATGGAGGTCGCAATGCAAGACGAGCGAGTCTCTGCACTAAGCAAGGCCAAGATTCCCGTCGGGTTGATCGGCAGAACCGACAATGAGGGCCGTGATTCTCTATTTGCAGATCGTGATTTTGCAGGTGCCGCCGACGCTGCAGTCAAATATTTTGCCGAATTAGGGCATAAGCGAATTGGATTCGTGACCGAGCGCCGCGGTAAAAGTGACATCGTAGTAGCAGCTTTGGTTCGTGCGCATGACGGGATGGTCGCTGCAGCAAAAAAATATGGCCTGAAACTTACCCAATTCGAGTCAAGCACTGATGTTGATGCTGGTCGAAGACTTTTGCACCAGATAATCGAGAGTCCCGCCTCAGTCACTGGAGTGATAGCCCTCAACCCCGGTGCATCTGTGGGCATATTGCAAGAGGCAAACATAATTGGGCTCAGCATTCCAAAAGATCTTTCAGTGTTGTCGATGGCAAGCCCCGAAAGCTTTGTTTCGGCCACGCAGCCACGTCTTAGCACCATCAGCCCGCCCGCCTATGAAATGGGTGACTGTGCAGCCAGACGCTTGATTGCTCATTTAGAAGGTTCAAAAGAACCCGATCTGCCTCAGAAACTTTGGCTTGGCGAACTTCAGGTTAGAGAGACGACTGCAGCGCCAAATAATCTCTAAGGGATACGATGGCTAGCCTCATCGGGGGCACTTCGCTAAACTTGACCGATAAGCCCCTGCGACGACGCCGAAGCTAAATCCAATCAAAACAAAGGTCAAATTTTGACACCCGCAGACCTATCAGCAGCAATCGTGCGAGCACTGGCGGCACTGCAGAGCTCTGGCCAAATTGGTGCGGGCGAGTTGCCGACCGAGGTGCTCATCGAGCGTCCGCGCAACCGAGACCACGGTGATTGGGCTACCAACGTCGCCATGCAGTTAGCTGGCAAGCTGGGCATGAATCCCCGGGATTTTGCAAACCTGTTGGCCACTGAACTAGCCAAAGAAGAGGCGATCACAAAAGTAGATGTAGCTGGCCCAGGGTTCATTAACATCACTTTGAGCGCCGGGGCAGCAGGGGCATTGGCCCAGCAAATTGTCGCCGCAGGTGCGGCTTACGGTCACGGCACGAACTATGCAGGCATCAAGATGAACCTTGAGTTTGTGTCAGCGAACCCAACCGGCCCGATACACATCGGTGGCACCCGCTGGGCCGCTGTTGGCGACAGCCTTGCGCGATTGCTCGAAGCCCAAGGGGCAGAGGTCACTCGTGAGTACTATTTCAACGATCACGGTGCACAAATCGATCGTTTCGCGCGCTCGCTATATGCGGCAGCCAAGGGCGAGCCTGCGCCAGAAGACGGCTACGCCGGTGATTACATCAATCAAATCGCCTCAGAGGTTGTGCTTCGCGCGCCAGATGTTTTGAGCCAGCCAGAAGACGAAGCCATCGAAACTTTTAGGTCGCGCGGAGTCGATTTGATGTTCGACGAAATTCGCAAATCGTTGCATGAATTCGGTGTCGACTTTGATGTTTATTTTCACGAGAACTCGCTTTATGAAACCGGTGCTGTTGATAAGGCGATTGCCAAGTTGCGACAGCTCGGTCGCATCGATGACAAAGACGGCGCGGTGTGGCTGCGCTCGACCGATTTTGGCGACGACAAAGATCGCGTTGTAATCAAGAGCGACGGCAACGCTGCCTATATCGCTGGCGACCTTGCCTATTACCTAGACAAACGCGAACGTGGTTTTGACCGTTGCATCTATATGCTCGGTGCAGATCACCACGGATACG
>CAINTU010000075.1 GCA_903853515.1 uncultured Micrococcales bacterium
AAGCTCGTTGCGAGATAAAACAACTTATTGCGAGGGCCAAAAGAAGACACGCAACCGCCGAGTTTCTCACCTGAATCGGTGAGACTAATCCCCGTGCAGCGGGCTTGTCAGTTCGATGCACTTTCGCATCTCGTTGCCAATCAAGCCAATCGTTTGACAACCCGACTGAAAATTGCTGAAAGAGCGTTGCCAACGCCAAAAGTGAAATCGTTTCGGCACTAAGACCAAGACAGATGGCAAACATCGCGACAAAAGTTGTCACTGCAATCGAAGGCATGAAATGAGTTGCTTTGAGTAATGCCTGAGCGAATCTAATTTGTCGCAAAAACAAATTCACCTTTCAGGGTGCGCTGGTTCTGGTGGGGTGTGCGGGACTTGAACCCGCGACCGACGGATTATGAGTCCGCTGCTCTAACCGGCTGAGCTAACACCCCGGTTCAACTAAAGGCTACTCGTCACTGCCCTTTAGTCTCGATTTAGCTTGATCGACGGTCTTTTTGACCGACTTTCGCACTCTTTTGTCGACCCGCTTCGCGCGGCTAAATACGCCGTCACGCAGATCTTCAAAACTTTCAATATCATCACCGAGTCCACTAATTTTGCCAAGCGCAATTAAGGTGCGGCGGCGCATGGCTTTCTCCATCTGACGCACAGCCTCGCTCAGACGACCAATCGGCAAGCTGTATTCTTCGAGATTGTCATCCGAGGTTTGTTGCACGTCGGCATCGCCACGATAGAGACCCTCAAAAATCTTGAGAGTTCGGGCAATGTCGTGAGCTTGAATCAAGTGCACAGAGTTTTCACTTAGGCGGTCGAGCTCGTCTTGGTCGGCAGTGGCAATGTGCAAGAGGCGGTCTGCGAACTGATCGACATCGTCTGGCTCAAACAAATAACCATTGTCGCCATCGTGCACCAGGTGCGGCAGTGCCATGGCGTTAGCTGCAATAACCGGACGACCAGAAGCCATGGCCTCCATGGTCGCGATGCTCTGCAGCTCGGCTATAGAAGGCATCGCAAACACTGTTGCGCGTTCATAAGCGAGCGGCAGCTCTTCTTCTGAAATGTGGCCCAAGAATTTTACGTTGGCGTCGATGCCAAGCGACTTTGCAAGCTCACCGAGGTATTTGCGTTGCGAGCCATCACCGGCAATCTCGACCTGAGTGCCGAGTTCTTTAGGCAGTTTTGCAACAGCTTTCAACAAATTGTGGATGTGCTTCTCGTAGTCAAGTCGACCGAGGAACAACACGCGCATTGGCTTGTTAGTTGTGGGGGTACCGTTTGTGAACTTTGAGGCGTCAATACCGCAAGAAATCGCCAGCACACCGCTAACGCTCGCGGCTTCTTCAAGAAGCTCAGCAGCCCGCCTTGTTGGCGTTGTGATGTGGTCATATTTGCGCAGCACTCGACCAGAATCTTGCCAAAGTTTTTTCATCAGCCAACGCTCAATCGGGCCAGGCAGGTGAAGGTATTTGACCAAGTTTTCGGGCATGATGTGGTTAGTCGCGATCAAGCGAATACCGTGCTCGCGGCCCGACTTGGCCAACACTCGACCGAGCACCATGTGCGATTGAGAGTGGATTGCGTCGGGTTCGAAACCTTCAAGAATCAGGTCGACACGCTTTTTTAGCGAAGGCGGCCAGATGAACCGCAGCGTTTTGTGAATCAAAACACGGTGGCTTTGAATTCGGTGCACTGTCATTTCGACGCCGTCATGCACCTCACGAAATGTGCCCCAAGCTTTGCTTGTGGCCGGTGCAATAACGTGAACGTCATTGCCGTTTCGCACCAATCCACCGGCTAGTCTTTCTGCAAATCTAGCTGCGCCATTGATATCTGGCGGAAAAGTGTCAGCAGCTAGAACAACCCGCAGGGGTTGCCCAGGATGCTTGATCGATTCAGCCAATTTAACGCTTTCAAAAGGTGAGTGCCGCCCCAAACGGGCTCTGCACAAGTTTATCGCAGGGGCAGGCTAGTCGCGCTTTGAAGCCACCTGTGGGTGAACGCGCGAGAGCATGAAAACACCTATGACCGAAGTGAGGCCGGCTAGTGCGAAGCCAACAATAATTGGCGTGCTCGCGGTCGAGGCCTCGCCAAGAATGCCGACGCCGATGCTAACTGCAACCATCGGATCTATGACCGTTAGGCCGGCTATTACCAAATCAGGTGGCCCCGAGGCATAGGCGTTTTGAACGAACCAACCGCCCAGCAGTGCTGCTACCAGCATTGCCAAAATCGCGCCGAGAGTTAAGAAATCGTGATTGACATCGAATCTGAGGTGAATGAACCTGTCGAAACTGCCCTGCTGAAAAAGTCGTTTCACAGAGACTTTGGTGAGGGTGGCAACGAACCCATACAAGACGCCCGCACCGATGATAAAGCTGAGCGCTTTGAATCGGTGAGCTCCGGTGAAGAACATGAAGCCGAAGACGCTAACTAATAGCCCAACCGCACACAAGATCACGATCAGTTCTTGGTCTGAAATTGCCGGCTCCTGTGCAACCTGATGGGCCATTGTTACGAAGGCTGCGACACCAAGCGTGCAAAGGCCTACGGCAAAAATTGTTGCGCGATTTAGTTTGGTCTTGGTCATTCGCGAATTCAAGATCGATGTGATCACCAATGCAATTGCTCCGATTGGCTGCACCACAATGATTGGGGCCAAAAGCAATGACACAAACTGCAAAATCAGTGCCCCGGTCGAAATTGCAAAACCAGTTACCCACTGTGGCCTGCGCACGAGTGCGGTTAGTTGCTTGAAAGTGATATGCGATCTGCCTGTCAACGCAGCTTTGCGTTGAACATCGACAGCGTCGTTTTGCAGTTGAGCGCCAAACGCGAGGGCGACCGCGGCGATAAGCGCAAGAGCTATCGCTATCGCCTTTAGGTGATGCCCCAAATCAATGAACTGCATTTTAATGAGCCTACCCCCAAGCCTTTTTTTGTTGGGTAAATTTGATTTATGCCCATTCGCCCTATTGTCATCACTGGTAATCCCGTTTTGCACACCCCAGCCGTTGAAGTCACCGAATTCAACGATGAATTTCGCCATTTAGTCGAAGACATGTATTTGACCATGGATGCCGCCCCCGGCGTTGGCCTTGCCGCCCCTCAAATTGGGGTAAACCTGCGTATTTTCGTCTATGACTGGGATGCCGAAGACGGCACACCTCAGCGCGGCGTGGTTATCAACCCGAAACTTGAAATATCTGCGGTCTCGAGCGATGCGGCAGATGAAGAGACCGAGTCAGAAGGTTGCCTGAGTGTTCCCGGCGAGCGGTTCCCCTTAAAACGAGCTGACCGCGCTGTGCTGACCGGTGTTGACCTAGATCAGAAACCAGTGCAGATAGAGGCAGTCGGCTGGTTCGCGCGCATTTTTCAGCACGAGTTCGATCATTTGAACGGCACTCTATATGTGGATCGACTTGAAGAGGTTTATAAGCCAGAACTTGCCGAGATCATTGCAGAACGGGGTTGGGGTGTGCCTGGCCTCAGCTGGATGCCAGCAGTCGACAACCTCGAAGACTAGTTCAAAGCTGACAGACGGCGCGAAACTAAGCGTCTGTAAAAGCGAATGCCAGCAGGTGCAGGCGCCAAGCCAACGAATCTCTGGTTGGCAAATCTAAAAGCAGGCAACACTCAGCAATTGTCTGACGCACTCTTGCTTGCGAAATAGATACTTTTGCCGAGATAGCTTTATCAGACAGACGCATTGCAAAAAGTTCAAGAACCCTGCGGCTAACCTCATCTAAGGTTTCGATAAGCGCCAAGTCGGCCGCGGCCCGAACAGAATCGGCTCTCAAATCGATGTGCTCATCGATCAACCTAGACGCGAACGCTGTAGGCCTGCGCTCGACCAAGGCGTTGCACGAGTCGATCAGGTTTTCGAGACCATCGGCAACCTCAAACCAACCAGAGAAGCCCGACTCTAGGCCCAAGATGCGACTAGCGCCGTTGAGACTAACCGCCGTGAGAATCAACGGCCCGAGCGAAGCGCCAGTGCGAGTAGCCATTTCGTGCAGCTCTAGGGCGAGAGCGAAGGGCGTGGTTTCGGGCAACAGCTCTTCAATGAGCAGGGCATCCCAGGTGATTTCAAGCAAATCGGTTGCCTGCAGTTTGGCGCCAGCTGACTCAAAAACGACCTTGAACCGCCCAGTTGAACTAAGCGCACTCGCACGCGCGGCACGACGACCTGCGTTCGGGTCGATGATTGCGAGACGGGCTAACTTGGCCATCGCTATGCCTTGAATTTGTGGATGTCTGGAAAAATTGCAGACACCGTGAAACCAACACCTGGCACACGAGCGAACTCGACAGTGCCGCCATAAAGTTTTGCCCGCTCGACCATCTCGGTCAACCCTGCACCAGTTGGTCGCTCGGTCAGCGCCTCGAGATCTTCGGCAAACGAATACTGCCCGATTTGACCCTGTGCACGGTTTCGTTGCTCTTCACCATTGTCTTTAATCAAAACCTGCAGATGAGAATCTTGCCAGCTGAAATCAATGTCGATTGCCGTGCCGGGCACAGCGTGGTGACGAACGTTTTCAAGGGCTTCAAAGACGATTCGATAAAGCACAAGTTGTGCGCCGTTGTCGAGGCGAAGCGGCTCACCCTGAATTCGATAGCCAACATCGAAGCCGAATTCTCTGAAGGCAACCACCAGAGCATCAAGATTGTCTAGATTTGGCAGGGCCAGCTGGTTTTGAAGCTGAACCTGCAGCAAATCATCGAGAGTTCTGATGTGCTCATGCGCCGAGAGGGTTCCCTTAGCAATCTCACTGATAATTCGCTCAGCGGCTTCTGGTTGCGACTTTAGAACATAGGGCGCACTCTGAGCGAGTGTGATAGTTGTGCTGAGCTCTTGAAGAAGCAATTCGTTGATGTCGCGGGCAATGTTGAATCGTCGATCTTGCTCGGCTAGAGACAACTGAGTCGATGCCACTTCTCGTTCAAGAAATGCTCGGTCTAGCGAAGAACCGACGTGAGTGATTCGGGTAATCAATAATCGGCCAACAAACCAAGCGGTTGAGTTAACTGACAGAACAGCGACTGCGCCGATCACTAAAAGCGTGACCCGACCCTGCTCTGATGAAAGGGTAACTCCGCCGAAATTTGATTGAATGCTTTGGGTTAGAGCCAGGTAGGTCAAGACAGCGATGCTGACGACGTTATTCGCAATAAAGGCAGCGAGGCGGTTTTTATCACTGGCGAATGCAGCAACAAGCAGCAATGCAACAGCCGCGTCGATCTGCGAGAACTGAAACCCTAAACCAAAAACACTAGCGACCACGATGCCGACGTTCGCAGCAGCTATTGCGGCGATTGGCGAGAATCGAGTCAAACCAACTGACGCACAAAGCCAAACAGTCGCGACCAGCGAAACGGGGCCGTTAAGAATTAGATCGACACCACCAAGGGTCAAAAAAAGAAAACTAGCGATTGCAATGGGAGCCAAAAGTTTCTGGTCTCTAATCCAAAGGAACATAGCGCCCTTCTAGAAACTCTCTCGAAACACCTCTAAAAAAGTGGCTCCCCGGCTTGGACTCGAACCAAGAACCTATCGGTTAACAGCCGATTGCTCTGCCAATTGAGCTA
>CAINTU010000076.1 GCA_903853515.1 uncultured Micrococcales bacterium
GATAATGCTTTGCGCCGGTTGGTCTTATAACCTTTGGTTCAAATCGATGCTGATTTCGCCACTGCCATACGCAATTGGCTTCGGTGTTTTGCCCTATTTCGCAGTCAGTTCAACCCTCACAGTGACAATTCCATTTTTCATACCGCTTGTTGCGGCGCTGCTTGGCTGTGCCGCGCACTTTGCAAATACCATTCCTGATTTTGCCTATGACGACACCAACGGCATTAGGGGATTGCCGCAACATTTGGGTGCAGGTTGGTCAAGCTTTTGCATTGCAGCCACGGCTGCGACCGCCTCACTTGTGACCGTATTCAACTGCTCGGCCGCGATCTTGGGGGTTTCGGTAGGCTGCCTGGGCTTGAGTGCACTACTAATTGCGACAGCGATCGGCATGGCTATTCGCCCCAAGCCAACTAAATGGGTCTTCAGGTGCCTCGTTTTAGCCGCTTTGGCGAACCTAGTGCCGCTGTGTTTAGAGGTGATCGCTCTTCGAAACAAATAGCACAGTCATGGGTCTGGGCAAGCCCAAACACAGCGCCTGCGGTTCATCACGCTTTGATAACGACAGAAATGTAAGCGTTTAGCAAATGAGGCTATTAGCGAGCCCGCGCATAGGCTAAAACTTGTCCACTTCGGTCTAGGAGCCCCACGCAAATGAATAAATCAGCTCGCCTTTTTCTCGGTCTAATCACCAGCGCACTTCTTGCGCTAACCACAATTTTTACCGGCGGGGTTCCTGCCAATGCGGCGTTGCCAGACAGCGTAACGCTGACGGTGCACTATCACCGCGATGCCAACGACTACACAAATTGGAACTTGTATTTGTGGAAAAACGTTGATGGCAACGGCGACAAAGAGGTTTCGGCAGGTGGCTTCGACTTAGCAACCGACGGCGATTTTGGTGCCGTAGCAACTGCCACTGTTACAGGTATGAAGACCTTCAAAGATCTAGGCTTCATTCTGCGCAATGCCAACAGCTGGTCGGCAACCGACCGTGAGGGCAGTTCATGCTCTGGTGGCGGCGACTTCTTTGCCCCCGGTCTCGACGCTGGCAGCAGTGAAATATGGATGGTTCAGGGCGATTGCACGATTTATACCTCACGCCCAGAAGTTGGCCCGCACATCGCGAGCGCAACCATCGATGACTTCAACAAGATCACCGTGACGCTAAATCAACCTTTCACCATCGTTGGTTCTGGCAATCAAGGTTTCACTCTTACCGGCGGCATCAACGTGACCTCAGTTGCGGCAACCGGCCGTGCAACTCGGGTTGTGCTTACTACCGATGCAAATCTAGTTATCGGCACAGCATATACGCTCACGCATACATCGCTGAGCCAATACATGTCAAGCTTTGGCAGCAAAGCGCTTACGATTGGCGCGCTCTATGACAGCCCTGGATTCAATGCTGCCTATTACTACGACGGCCCGCTCGGCGTCGACTATTCAGCCGCTGAGACCACAATCCGTGTTTGGGCACCGACTGCATCTAACGTCAAGCTCTTGACCTATGAAAACCAAGATGTCACCAACGCTGATGCCATGCGTTCTGACATGACTGGCGGTGGCACTCAAAACAAAGGTGTTTGGTCAATCACGATTCCAAACGATCAAGCAGGCTTGGTTTATGGATTCTTGGTTCATGTGAATGGCGTCGATGTTTATGCCAACGACCCCTACGCAAGAGCCTCGACACCTAACTCGGGTCACTCTGTGGTGGTCGATCTCGCTGCTTCTAATCCAGCAGGTTTCACAACCGAGACCAAACCGGCATTCACCGGCAACCCAACCGATGCAATCATTTATGAAACTCACGTTCGTGACTTCTCTTATGGTGCAACAAGCGGTATTCCAACTGCGCACAAGGGCAAATACCTAGCTTTCACCGACACTGGCACAAGTTATAGCTGGAACACCACTGCCGTAAACCCAAAGACCAAAAAGAAGGTTGTGACTAAGCACAAAACCAAGACTGGCATTGATTTGATCAAGGCTCTTGGCGTGACCCACGTCGAACTTCAGCCGGTTTATGACTACGCATCTGGCGGCAATGAGTCGACACCCGATTACAACTGGGGTTATGACCCTGTGAACTACAACGTGCCAGAAGGCGCATACGCCACTAGCGTCGCAAGCCCGTCACGCCGAATCAACGAGCTAAAGCAGGCTGTTCAGGCTATGCACGCAAACGGCCTTCGAGTAATGATGGACGTTGTCTATAACCACGTATACGCCGCCAGCAACTTCAGCTTTCAACAGATTGTGCCTGGCTATTTCTTTAGAACTGACGCCAAAGGTGCATTGCTAAACGGCACTGGCTGTGGCAACGAAGTAGCTTCAGAGCGACCAATGGTCAGCCGCTTCATCGTCGATTCGGTCAAGTACTGGGCCACCGAATATCACATGGATGGCTTCAGATTTGACCTGATGGGCATTCTCGACATCAACACGATGAACACAATTAGAACCGAGCTAAACAAGATTGATCCAACGATCTTGATGATCGGTGAAGGTTGGAACATGGGAAGCCTTGATTCGACTAAGCGAGCATCCCAGGCAAATATTCAACAAATGCCTGGCATCTCAGTATTCAACGACCAGATTCGCAACGGCATCAAGGGCAGTGAATACCCAAGCAAAGCACCTGGTTTCATCAACGGAAACCTGCGCGTTGTTGACAACGTCAAAGAGGGCATCGTTGGCAACACCGATTACAGCGACATGCTTGTGCCGAACTTCACCACCTCAGCACCTGGTCAGTCGGTCAACTACGTCGAATCGCATGACAACCTTAGCTTTGCCGACAACCTGACGGCTAACCTGCCAAAGGCTACCCCTGCGGTCAAGACTGCGCTAAACAAACTTGGCGGCTCAATTGCTTTGCTAGCGCAAGGTTTGCCATTCATGCAAGAAGGTCAACAGTTCGAGCGCACAAAGCAGGGTGACAGCAACTCTTATAAGTCATCAGACCTGATCAACGACGTCGATTACAAACTAAACGATACGAACGCATCGACAGCTGCTTATTACGCGGGCATCATCGCAATTCGCAAGGCTCACCCAGCTTTCAGATTGACGACGGCTGCAGATATCAAGACTCGCTTGAGTTTCATCAGCGTCGACCCTTCGATGATCGGCTATGCAATCAATGGCACTGGCCTTGCTGGCGAGAACACCAACGTTGTTGTTGGTCACAATCCAACAAGCAAGCCAATCAAGTTGTTTATGCCGGTTTCTGGCAAAAACTGGGATGTGCTCGCCAATGACAAGGGCGCTGGCACAAAGGCGCTTGCCTCTTTGAAGAAGATAAGCAGCGTCATGGTTCCTGCCTATTCAACGATGGTTCTCGTTCAAACCAACTAGTCGCTTGGCTGTATTTATTGGCGGGTTAGCTTCGGCTGCCCGCCAATAAACGTTTGGGTCACTTTCGCAATCGCGAAGAGCTCATTGTTTGACGTTACGTCTTGATCAATGGTGCAAAAATCGGCTGGGCTGCCCAATTCAAGACGAGTTGATTTATACGCCGCGAGGGCCTCAGCCAGTGTTATGGCTTCGCCGGGGTTATGCACCTCTGACGAACCCGGCAATTTTCTAAAAGCCGCTGTGAACAGCCCAAGCAGGGGGTTGGCATCTGACACCGGCCAGTCTGAGCCAAATTCAATCTCTAGACCGGCATCAATGGCGCTTCTGTGCCTATAGAGCGCCTCTACGCGTTTAGACCCAAGAGCTGCGGCGCAAGAGCGCATCATGGCATCAGGGCGTGCCCAGAGCGGTTGAAAATTTACCCGTATGCCAGCTTGGGCGAGCCTTGCCAGCTGGTCTACATCGGCGAGTTCAGCATGGGCGATGGTGATTTTGGCGCCTTTGGGCTTGATCACTCTAATGATCTGCTCGATTGCGGCATCGCCAATTGCATGGATGTGCACATCTAGTGCCGCCGCTGCAGCTGCCGACAGCGCTTCTGCTAGCTCACCGTCAGACCACATTAGGTCGCCATGGTTACCGTTGGCTTCGCCGTCTGGGTTTAGGTACGACTCGCCCACAGCGGCCGTTGAGCTGCCGAGAACCCCGTCGGCAAACACTTTTATCCCGGTGACTCGAACTTGTGACTCTTGAGGCCGCGCCTGAATCGAGTTCACGTGTTGTGCTCTCGATTTGCCCAGCTGGCCAAAACGTGCGCGCAGATTCAGCGCCTCATCAATCTCGCTCAAGTGCGATTTCGGCTTTATGGCAACGAGCAAATCGAAATCGATCACCAGTTCTTCTGCATCTAGTGCGTCAAGATAGGCGGCTGCGATGTCGCTATCAACATAGGCGTCACATACCTTTGTGATGCCCAATGCCAATAGGTGATTTTGTGCAGCCAACAACGCATTCAAGTTTTCTGCTCGTGTTGGCTTGACCGATCTCGACAACACCAATTGCTTCGCCTGATCTTCTCTGAGCACACCCGATGGTCGGCCTTGCTCATCGACGTCGATTGAACCAAATTCAAGATTGGGTACTTCACCTAGAGAACCATCAGGTTTAAGCAAACCCGCCAACTTTAGTGCAGCGGTGTTCACCCAAATGGTGTGATGGTCGTTTGCGTGCAACACGATCGGCAGCTCAGGTGACACCTCATCTAGCCATGCGGCTAGAAATCTTCCATCGCCTGCCAAATCGCGATCATAAGCGCCAGCAACAAGCGCCTCAGTGCCTGGTTGTGCCTTCAGGTGCGCTTTTAGAGTTGTGATGATCTCGCTTATCGACATAGCTTGCGTGATGTCTGCCGAGAGCAATTCACGACCTGCCAGCACCGGATGCGCATGTCTATCGGCAAACGTTGGCAACACCACCTGCCCTTGCAGGTCGATAACCTCATGAGGTGACTGGGGTGCAGGCGAGCAAACTAATCCTTGGCCGTCAACCCACAGGTCATCAACCCATACGTCGTCGATAGCATGCTTGGTGCCGGCAACCGTACTCTGCTGGCCCGAAAAGAGTTTTAGGTTAGTAAAGCGCTTTAACACCGGCGGCGTTGCTCTCGCGCAAGTAGCATTCTGGGCAAAGCGACTCATAGGTCACATCGAAGCCATCAATCGCCACCTGGTCGCCATCGAAAATGAAATGGCCGTTTGCCTTGCGCGCGTTATACATAGCCTTTTTGCCACAGCGGCAGATGGTCTTAA
>CAINTU010000077.1 GCA_903853515.1 uncultured Micrococcales bacterium
CGACCTTATGCACGCAACATTTAGGCGCAGGAAACTAAAGCCTGTTGAGTGTCTCTACTTAGTATTCGGCTGGTGGGTTAGGTGGACTTGTGCACCGATATCCCTCTAATTGCAAGGCGATAGGTTGGTATTGAGAGCAGTCGATGGGCTGTCAACTCACAGTTTTCTGAGACTATTGCTCACTTATTTTAGGTTCGGTAGAAATTTGCCCGCTAAACACGCTCAATGAACTCAAAATGCCAGGTGGATACTTAGTCGAAAGAACTACGACGCTAAACCCTAATTAGATCGAGAAGCTAGTTAGTTAGCTGAACCTTCTGCCGAGCCGCCGGCATCCGTGGCCGAGGTGTCAGTGCCCGATGCGTCGTGATCAGCGTCGCCCGAATGCCCTTCGCCTGAACCAGAACCCGCAGACTCTTCGCCTTCGTCGTCGTCATCGCCATAGAGGTCGGCCCATTTGTCGATCAGGTCGTTCTCTGTTGCACCAGACGATGACACCAGTTCGGCCTCGAGTGCGCTCAAATCGGTGTTCGGGCTAAAGTACTTTAGCTCGCGAGCCACCTTGGTGTTCTTCGCCTTTTGACGGCCACGCCCCATAGCGCAACCCCCTATCTTTCAAATCTGCCTATCAGTATATCAGCGCGCGACGAGCGCGAGCCCGATATAAACAGCTGTGGATGAAAGTGCCACCGTAGCCGCCGTATAGAGCACAGCAGCGATCCAACGCCCTGAGCCAATCAGGTGCACAGTCTGGCCGGCCCAAGAACTAAAGGTCGATAGCCCACCGGCAATGCCCCAAACCAGCACCACGGCAATGGTGGCAGCCCCACCGAACGCGCCAATGGCCATGCCGGCAACCAGCGAGGCCAGCACGTTGGCCACAAGGATTCCCCATGGCCAGCGACCTGACCAACGTGAAAACGCCAGGCGAATTGCCGAACCAATGCCACCGGCGATAAAAATCAGCAACAACAAGCCTGGGTTTAGCGTCTCGAGGTTCATGACTCACGCCCCCGCTGTGCCAAAACGAGGCCGGCGGCATAGACAACCAAGCCAGCGAAAATCATCAAAACAGTCAGCCACGGCGATATAACTGCGCTATCGATTGCAATAGCCAAGCCGCTCATCGTGGTGAAGCCACCGCAAAAGCCAGCGCCCCAAAACGATTTGACATCTTCGCTTGCAGAAAGCTTGCCGCCGTTGATTACGCCCAACAGGCCGGCACCCAAAAGATTGACGATAAACAGCACTGCGAGTTGCACAGATGCGGCAGCGATTAGATGATCGAGCAACACCGCGATTAGCCACCGAGCTAGCGAACCAAGACCGCCGCCCAAAAACACCAGGCCGAAATCACGCGGCGCAAAACGAGGCTTCGATGAGCTGCCCGAGAGCTCATTTGCTTCGGCGGCTAACGCCTCGCCCTCTGACGAATCCCAGGCACCTAGTTCGCTCATCGCCTATGGCTCGAGCACATCGTCAGGCGTTGCATCTTGCTTTGCTTGCATTTCGATAACCGTGTTTTTGCCACCCTTGTGACGACGCATAGCCGGGCGCAAAGTTTCACCGCGACGAACATCGCCCGGCAAAGAAGCACGACTAAACAGGTCGACGTTTTCGGCCGATTCAAGACGCCAAGGCACGAGCACGATCATGGCGCCACGCACCAACATCAACTGCTTGCGAATGCGGTTAGCGCGGTGGTTGTGCAAGAAGTGTTCCCACCAGTGACCAACCACATATTTTGGCAAATAAACAGCCATGCGCTTCTGCGGGTGAGTGTCGCGATATTGTGTGAGGTATTCGCTCAGTGGTGCACCGAAGTCTCTAAACGGCGACGGAATCACACGCAACGGCAACTGAATTCCATAAGCCAACCACTCTTTTTCGAAGGCCAGCGCTCGATCTTCGTCAACCGCGATGTGCACAACCTCGAGCTCGTCGTGCTTCGAAGACAAGGCATAGTCAAGTGCCTTAAGCTGCGGCGAGTTCAATTTATCCATGAGCACAATCGCATAGTCGCCCTTAGAACCAAACACCTGCTCGGGCTTTAGCTTGATCTCGTCTTCGACCTGGTCGTAATACTTGCGGGTCGAATACATCAACGCAAACAGCACCGGCATGATGATGAACACCAACCATGCGCCGTGCACAAACTTGGTGAAGGTCACGATAATCAAAACGCTCGCGGTCATTGTTGCACCTAGGCCGTTGATCGCCAGGCCACTGATTGCCTCACGACGAGCAATCGAGTTCTCACGCAGGCCACGTCGCCAGTGCACAATCATTCCCATTTGGCCAACAGTGAACGAAGTGAAAACACCAAGGATGTAAAGCTGAATCAGCCCAGTGACCGACGCCTGATAAACCAAAATCAGCACCATTGCCGCGGCCATAAGCGAGAGCATGCCGTTTGAATAAACTAAGCGGTCGCCGCGGGTGCGCAGCGCCTTAGGGGCATAACCATCTTTTGAAAGCACAGAAGACAACAGTGGGAATCCGTTGAATGCGGTGTTGGCAGCGAGCAACAATACTGCTGCCGTTGCCGCTTGCAAGATGTAGAACATAAGTGATCCAGAACCAAACACAGCTGTGCCGATTTGAGCCATCACGCTCAACTGTGGTGCGGTTGCACAGTCAGCCAGCGGCACAGTCGCCTGAGCGCACGGATCTTCGAAATAGTGCACGCCAGAATTCAGAGCCAACCAGGTCACACCCAAAAACATGGTGACCGCAGTGATGCCCATCAAAGTCATTGTGATGTTTGCGTTTTTAATCTTCGGCGTTCTAAAAGCTGGCACACCGTTGGCGATTGCTTCGATGCCGGTTAGCGCCGAACAGCCAGAGGCGAATGCACGAAGCAAAAGCAAGATGATTGCGACCTGCGTCGGATTATTTGCAAAGTCTGCGATCGGGTCTGGGTGCAGCGATTGTGATGGCGCGATGATGGTCTGGCCAAGAGCAAAGACCTTCACCAAACCAGAGATGATCATCACAAAAACTGAGCCGATAAATAGATATGTCGGAATAGCAAAAGCCGAACCCGATTCGCGAATACCGCGCAGGTTAATGGCACAGATCAAGATCAAAAAGCCTGCGGCGATAGCCACGCGATAGTTGGCGATTTCGGGGAATGCACTGATTAGGTTGTCGGTGCCAGAAGCCACCGAAACCGCAACGGTCATCACATAGTCAAGCAGCAGCGCGGCCGCCACAATCAAGCTTGCGTTGGCGCCTAGGTTCTTTTGAGCAACCTCATAGTCACCGCCACCCGAAGGGTAAGCCTGAATGACTCGGCGATAAGAAAGCACGATAACCGCAAGCAACGCTGCCACGATGCCAGCAATCGCAGGAGCAAACGCCAAGAACGATGCGCCGCCTAGGGTCAGAATCATTAAGAGTTCTTGCGGACCATAAGCCACCGACGACAACGGGTCGCTCGAGAAAATCGGCAACGCGATGAACTTAGGCAGCAGTTCGCCTTCAAGTTCTTTGTTTTGCAGTGGCTTGCCCAACAGCAACCGCTTAGAGCGATTTGGCTTAAAAGGGGCTTTGTGGTCTACAGGTTTTTGGGTTTCAGTCACGAATAGCAACTTTACCCGTTTAGCCCCCTATTCGCTGTGCTGGCGCTTAGACAACCTGAAGGTCGAAATAAAGCCAAGCAGCAAGAACACCGCCGCTGCGGCAGCCGACCAGCGCGCACCCTCGGTGAAGGCATCCTTGGCGGCTTGAATGACCATCGGGTCACCTAAACCTGGGATTGCCCCACCGGCAGATTCAACCACCACGTTGACGATTTTGGTTGAAGCAGTGTTTGGCCGGTGCAGGGCATCAAGCTTTGACTGCAAGACATTCTGAGTCACGGTGAACAACACAGTGCCTAGAACCGCGATGCCTAGTGCAGAACCGATCTGACGAACGGTGCTCTGCGAGCCAGAGCCCTGACCGATTTTGTCTTGCGGCACATCAACCATGATTACACCGGTCAGCTGCGCAGTGGCAAGACCAATGCCTAGGCCATAGATAAATAGGAATGGGCAGACCCAGCCCCAACCGCTCTCGGCATTTGCAACCAAGGCAACGCCGATCACACCAACAAGCTCAAGGCCAACACCGATGCGCACTGCAACCGCAGGGGCAAGTTTGCCGCTCATGGCACCACCAACACCGCTTGCTAAGAAAGCACCGCCAGCTAGCCAAAGCAAAATCAAACCGCTGTCGATTGGGCTCAGGCCCTCGACGTTTTGAAACCAGAGCGGCAAAGCAAACAAGATGCCGAATTCACCAAGCGAAATAATTAGCGCGGCGATCGAACCGTTTCTAAACGATGTGATCTTGAACAGGTTCAGATCAAGCAGCACTGGCTTGTGAGCGTGCTCGCGGTGGCGTTCCCACAACACAAACAGCACACCAAAAATAAGTGAAATACCAAGTGACACCGGAATCACAGAGACCCCAGGATTACCCCACGACCAATCGCCAATGGTGAAAACCTTGTTGACCGACCACCAGCCATAGTTGCGACCTTCAATGAGGCCGAACACAAGGGTCAAGAACAGGCCAACAGAAAGCAGCGAACCGAGAATGTCTGGCATTCCAGAGCGCTGCTTAACCTTTGATTCGTTCACAAACAACAAGAGACCGGCGACAATCAAAATACCGATTGGCGCGTTGATGTTGAAGGCCAAGCGCCAACCATCGGTGCCAAAGTCAGTTGCTAACCAACCACCAAGCACTGGGCCAAGGGC
>CAINTU010000078.1 GCA_903853515.1 uncultured Micrococcales bacterium
GACGTTTATCGCACTCTAGTTGCACACGATTTGTTGCGCACCTCGCAGGATGAGCCAACATTGCGGTTTCAGGCAACCGGCGATGCGCAAAGTTTTGGCAAGTTGGCAAGACGCTTTCTTGGCCCTGAGGTAGAACAAGTAGAAAAGATTGGCTAATAAATGACTACACGCAAAGACGGCCGTGCCGCAGAAGCGCTTCGACCAATCACAATCGAACGTGGCTATAACGCGCACGCTGAAGGCAGCGCACTGATTTCGTTCGGCCAAACCAAAGTGCTGTGCATCGCTTCTTTCACAAGCGGTGTTCCGCGATTCAAGGCGGGGCAGGGCGAGGGTTGGGTCACCGCTGAATATGCGATGCTGCCGCGCGCAACTCACGAGCGCAGCGACCGCGAAGCTGTCAAAGGCAAAATCGGTGGCCGCACCCATGAGATTTCTCGGCTCATCGGCCGATCGCTGCGTGCCATCGTTGACTTCAAAGCACTCGGCGAAAACACCATCGTGATCGACTGTGATGTTTTGCAGGCAGACGGCGGCACTCGCACTGCTGCCATCACCGGCGCATATATCGCCATGGCCGAGGCTATCGAGTGGGCCAAGGCAAACAAGCTTGTGCCGCAGAGCGCCAAGGTGTTGACCGACTCTGTAGCAGCGGTTTCGGTCGGCATTATCGACGGTGAACCAATGCTCGATCTTGCATACGTCGAAGACGTGCGTGCCGAAACCGATATGAACGTGGTTGTCACTGGCAACGGCAAATTCGTTGAGGTGCAGGGCACAGCCGAGGGCGCACCGTTCGACAGAGATGAACTTAATCGTCTGCTTGATTTGGCGCTAATGGGCACCAGTGAACTTGCTGCAATCCAAAAGCTCGCACTCGAGGCCTAAGTCTTGAAGTTAGTCTTAGCCACTCACAATCAGGGCAAAGTTCAAGAACTGCAGGCGATAATCTCGGCGGCACTGCCCAATGTTGAACTCGTTGGCTATGACGGCCCCGAGCCGGTCGAAGACGGCACCAGTTTTTTGGCGAATGCACTCATCAAAGCGCGCGCTGCGCATGAGCTCACCGGGTTGCCTGCCATAGCCGATGACTCTGGCCTCGCGGTTGAAATCCTTGGGGGTTCGCCCGGCATTTTTACGGCAATCTGGGCAGGCGGCAAAGACAACGTAGCGAATCGGCAGTTGCTATTGGCGCAACTTAGAGACATCGCAGCAGAACATCGTGCGGCATCGTTTGTTTGCACAATCGCCATGGTCGATGATCAAGGCGAGCGCAGCTTTAGTGCGGTGTGGCCAGGTTCAATCGCATTCGAAGAGCGCGGCACTCATGGTCACGGCTACGACCCGGTGTTTATTCCAGAAGGTTTCGAAGTCACTGCGGCCGAACTCGAGCCAGAAATTAAGAACGCGCTGAGTCACCGAGCCCAGGCCGTTTCGAGCCTGATCGAATATCTAGCGTCTCTCTAGATTCTGTTTAGCGGCTCTTGGCTGCGCGAGATTTTAGAACCTCAATCAAAACGGGCACGAGCGACAAGGCAATCATCACGAGAGTCACAACAATTACGTGGTCGCGCACAAAAGCAACACTGCCCAAGAAATAACCGAGCAGAGTCAGGGCGATACCCCAGCTGAAAGCACCGATTAAGTTATATCGAACGTATTTGCTGTATTTCATTTGACCAACACCTGCAGCGACCGGCACAAAAGTTCGCATGATCGGAACATAGTGAGCGAATACCACTGCCTTTGATCCGTGTCGCTCAAAGAAATTGTGAGCTTTATCGACGTTCTCGTGCTTGAAGAACCGGCTGTCGTCACGCTTGAAAATCGCTGGCCCAAGGCGCCGGCCAAGCCAGTATCCCAGTTGGTCGCCAGCAACGGCTGAAAGCGCAATGACTAAGCAGACCAGCCAGATTGGCAGGTCAATCACCGCCACGGCACCGACAGTTGCAGGGGCGGCAAGCAAGCCCACAGTAAAAAGCAGTGAATCGCCTGGCAAAAAGAACCCAACAAGGATTCCGGTTTCAGCAATCACCATCAGCGCCGCAATCACCAACGCCGCCGGTCCAAGGCCGTGCAGCCACTTCTCGGGGTGCAAAATGTCGTTTATCAGGGTGCTTATGTTCACGCGCCCCCAGCAGGAATCGAACCTGCGCCCCCGCCTCCGGAGGGCGGTGCTCTATCCCCTGAGCTATGGGGGCAAAGGGTGGTTTAAGACTACCAGCCGTTAAAATATGCCTTAGAAGTAAGGAGCAGGCATGGCACTAAAGTTGCCCGGGCAGTGGGTTTGGGATTCTTGGTTTGTGCGCGATGGCGATGACTATCATGCCTTTTACCTACAAGCCAGCAAAGCTTTGGGTGACCCGAACCGCAGGCACAGAAACGTTACCGTGGGCCATGCGGTGTCTAAAGACCTGAAATCTTGGCAGATTCTGCCAGATGCGCTTACACCAAGTGAGCCAGCAAGCCCACAAAGCGCCGCCCAAGGCGAAATTGTGTTCGATTCTTACACCACGTGGACTGGATCGATTGTGCAGGCGGCCGATGGCGTGTGGCACATGTTTTATACCGGCACAAGTCGTGAAAAAGGCGGGGCAGTGCAGTCAATTGGGCTGGCCACTTCAAATGATTTGGTTACCTGGACCAAACAGTCAACGCAACCCCTGCTCAGTGCTGACCCGAGGCACTATGCAGTGCTAGAAGACGGTATTTGGCCCGACGAGGGCTTCAGGGATCCTTGGGTATTCAAACTTGATGGCGATGACACCTGGCATATGCTTATGACAGCTCGTGGGCGTGGCGGTGAATATGGGCAGAGCGGTGTAGCCGGTCATGCAACTAGTCGCGATTTGCGCTCTTGGAACCTTGAGAAACCACTAAGTGAGGTAAACCAAGGATTCGGCGAAACCGAAGTGCTTCAATTTGCTGTCGTCGATTCTGTGCCTATCTTGCTATTTTGTTGCGGGCCGCAATGGCTATCTGATCTCCGACGCCAAATCGATAACGGTGGCGTTTATAGCCTTGTAGTCAACCCCGATCTTTCAGGAGTTGACTTCAATAAAGCGGTGCTATTTTCTGAACCAGACCTCTATGCATGCAGACTGATTCAAGACGTGGATGGGGTTTGGCAACTGATCGGTTTTGTCAACGAGCGAGACTCACATTTCGTTGGCGAACTTTGCGACCCTATCGCTGTAACAGCAGATCCGGTTAATGGGTTAGTGAGAAAAAACTAAGCTCATCAATGACCACAGGCGAGCCGATTAACCCATCCTTGCTCGAACCTGACTCGGTAGTTGCTCTTTCTGGGCTTGCGCGGGGCGTTGCTAACCCTTGATGGCTGAAGATGCCACACTCTGGATGAACCAACGTTGAAATAGCAAGAAGACGCCCAGCACTGGCAAGACAAGTATCACGCCGAAGGCAAAGATCGGCCCCCAATCTGTTGGTGGCTGTGTGAAATAAACCTGAATCTCGAGAGGTA
>CAINTU010000079.1 GCA_903853515.1 uncultured Micrococcales bacterium
GAAGGTTGGGTGGCTCAGTGCGTCCAAGGTGTTCAAAACCGCTGGGCCGAGTGCAATCATGGTCGGGATTCCGACGTAGACCACGCTGTTTCCGGTGGTGAGTTTGAACTGTTTTGAGACCGCCAGAATCAGGAACACGAAGCCGCCGACCAGCAGCGCTCGGAGCTCTACGTTCGTCTGCCCGTTAGCGACTCCATCGAAGCGGAACCAGAGGTTTGGTACCGCCGCAAGGGTCAGACCAACGGTGCCCGAGGCAGCCGCGCCGAGGTTTCCGGCTCGCATGCCGAGAATCAGAGCCGCGGCGCTGACCACAATCACCGCAATGACTCGCGTGACCTGAAGCCCGTCTAGCTCGGCAAACGGCGAGGTGATCGCCTGGTACGAGTAGATGGCAGAAGGAATAATTGCCACGGCGAGCGGCGCTCCCCAGGTAACTAGAGTGCCTTTCAACGTTGTGACTCGACGAAGCATGTTGATCGCGACAAACGTTGCCGCCAACACTGCAAGCGAATAGAGCTCTGGGCCACGAAGCTCGAGTTTCAGGTTGAATCGGAACTCTTCGACAACCATCGCTGCGGCAAGAGATGAGCCCACAAAGCCGAGAGCAACCCAGAGAGCGTCTTTGCTTTGCAGAGTCCTCCAATAGCCATAGGCGGCCAAAATGAGTCCAACACCAAGAAGTCGGGCTATGTTCTCGTTGGTGTCTAATCCCTGCACGCTTGCGTAAACCAAGCTCGGAAGCACCGCCACGAATACCGGGATGTCTGATACCAACCAGAGTTTAGGTTTGCCCAAGGTCGTATTGGCTACGAATCCATTGACCGCCAAAAGTGCAGCCAAGATCAACGAAGTTAATTCGGGGCCGTTCCAGTCGGTCGCGATTGTGGCGTGTAGCCAGTCACCTGCGGTAAGAGCGAGCAATACTGAGCCGACGTAGCCCCCAATAATCCAGGCAATATTCTTGGTTTTGGCGGTTGTGCGCCAAGAAGCCACGGTGAGTGTGGACATGAAGAGAATCTGACGCAGGTGGTTGGCATCTTGACCAACAGTTGAACTGCTAAACCATACGACAAGCAAGCCGAGTGCGAGGTAGCCAAAACCTACGATTCTAAGTTGAAGAGTTCGCACCTCGGCTTCGGCAAACTTCTTTATCTCCACCAGGGCGAAGGCGACTAGCCCGGCAGCTAGGTAAGCCCAAACCCAATCCGAATTGTTTTCTTGGTTGCCACTGATTGTCACAAGTGGTGTGATTGCGGCACTCAAAAGGACAACCATTATGTTGGTTGCCATCATTGCTGATTGGCTGATCTTGGTGCGACTGCGAAGAACGAAGCTGTGTGCAACAACAAGCAGCGGCACAAGTGCGAATAGCAAGGCGAATCGCAATGACTGGCCCTGGTAAGTCTCATAGAGTCGGTCCTGAGTTCCAATTGCGATGAAGAGAGCCAAGAGGCCGTATCCCAAGCCGATCTGTAGCTTTGCGAGGCCCTTTTCGAGGTAACCGAAAAGGTATGCAATGATTCCGAAACCGAGCACAACTAGACCGTTAAACATGTTGTCGAAGGTGTTGCCCAACGATTGCGCTAAGACAAACAAGGCAATCAATGAGGCTCCGAGAGCCTGGAGCTCTCTGGTTAGAGCAGGTCTGGCTCGGTTAAGTAGTTGGGCGCCTAGGGTCCAGGCCAAAAGAACGAGCATCACACCTAGGTTGATGAAGTAGTTGAACTCGAAACGGTGAACGGCAAAGGTGCTAAACGCGAGCGCCCCAACCATTCCAACCGAAAGCGTTGTCCAAGCGATGTAGCTTGGTTTTTCGGTCTTGGTTCTTTTGGCAAGAAAGTCTGAAGTCAGTGAACTGAAGTTAGCGGTTAGCAGAATCGTGGCGAGGCCAATCGCCTCAGTGCCCCACGCGTAACTGATGGATTCGATGCTGAACCAAGTTGTTGCGAAGGTTAGCGCTGCCAGCGAGCTCGTAATCAGTGCCGTTATGTTGCTGCTCTTTGACTTGGTGATGAGGTCGCTGGCCACCGTAACGGCGGCAAACCCGATTAGGTAAACACCGGCAGCGAATACCTCTTCAGACCTTGCGCCGGTTACTTGCCAGAGAATCCAAGTTCCCAAAATTGCCCAAGTCGTCGCGTTTAGGGTTGCCATCGGTGGCTTGACGAATCGAGCGTAGCGGGGGAGTGTCGCGAGAACGAGGGTTACGAAGAGCGCCACCGCGATGCTGAGCCATATTCCCTGCGTGGCGACGAGTGAGTTTAGGCCGACGCCGATGCTGACGTAGGCGAGAGTCCAGGTGGCGGTTTTAACCTGCTTAGCCACTTCACCCGAACGACTGAGAGAGGTTCCCCAGAAGTCGATCGTGCTGCTGCCAAGAAGCCACAATGCACCTAGGGCAAGAGTGGCAAGTGGGTCGAAAGGTGTCCTGAAATTGGTGAGTAGTTGAACCAGAGTCACACCGGCACCAACCACTGCCAAGAAGATTGTGGTGAAGGTTCCGAAGCGCTGCAACGCGCCGTTTTCGCGGTTGTGCAGGTCTTCTTCGTATTCCTTGTTTTCGGACTTTGGATCAACATTTTGTTTGATCGCGCGTAGGTATTTGAGTTGAATCAGCAGCGCGATAGCGGTGAAACTAAGCGTGATCAGCTGCCAAGCAAAAGCGTTTGGCGCGCCCTTGATTGCGTCGCCTACGGCGCCGTAGGTCAGCAATAGGCCCGAAGTCGTCAGTGCAACCGGTGAAAGAGCGCGCCAACCGAAGTTCTTTGCCTTCAAAGATGCTGCCGAAGTTGCGATCGCTACAATCGCCAGGTTTATCGACCAGTACCAGGCCGGTTCTTGGTCGAATTCCTGAAAGCCCAAATTCAATTGGGTTCCGGCTGTCATGATCAACGACAAGAGCATGCCGGCCGAGAAGACGGCA
>CAINTU010000080.1 GCA_903853515.1 uncultured Micrococcales bacterium
ACGAGGCCCTGCGTGTGATATTGGCACCATATCGTGGCCAAGAGTCAGAGCCAGAATCAAAGCCAGAAAATGGGTCAATGCCAGGGCAGGCATCAGCAGCCGGGCAGCACAGCACATCGGTCGGCGCGCATCAGCGCAACGCAGGCAATCAAAAGCCAGCAACGCTTCAAAAACGCAAGCCTCTTCAAATAGTTGCCGGGGCAATTGGCGAGCTGTTGCTAACCCTGGGTGTGCTCACTTTCTTGTTCTTGGGTTGGCAGGCGTCGATCAACAATGTCGAATTGGCACAACAGCAGACCACTCAGGCGATTAACACCCACTTCACCAAGCCAACGCCACACAATCTGCAGCTGGCTCAAGTTTTTGCAAAACTCTACATTCCGGCGTTCGGCAAAGATTGGGTTCGAACGATTGGGCAGGGCACCAGATCGCAGCTTGTGCTCGACAAAGTCGGCGTCGGCCACTACATCAGCTCGCAGATGCCATCGCAAAGTTCGTGTTGTTATTGACCCAGTGAACGTCACCAGCCCACACGTAACCGTTTATTACCAAGACACTCAGGTAATCCAGGTTCCGCTGCCAGCAGAGTTCAACAACGTTTCTACTGTCAAAATCGGCTTCGCCGCTGGCACCGGTGGTTCGACAGATATTCACGAAGTTTGGGGCTTGAGCTCGCAGGTTCCTGATGAGACCGGCAACACACCAGACCCAACCCCAACCCCGACCCTTGCACACACTGGTTTTGACTACAGTGTGTTCGCATTGATCGCGGGAATCACCTTGGCACTGGGTGCAGGTCTGATGACCGCATCAAAGCGCAAGAACTAATTCGTTTCAATCAAAACTGGGATGCCTTCGGGTATCCCAGTTTTGCTTTAAGCGCCAAAGTCGAACTAGCCAAGTTTTGGCTGTTGCTGTGTGATGCAGTGAATACCGCCGCCGCGGGCGAATAGTGCCCGAGAGTCAATAAGTCTGATTTCGCGACCATCATAAACCTGTGCCAACACATCGGCAGCAACCGCATCGTTTTTATCGTCGAAGCTGCAAAGCAAAACCGCATCATTCAAAATGTAGTGGTTGATATATGAATAGTCGACAAAACCATCAGCATCGCGAAGCACAGCTGGCGCTGGCACTCGCACGATTTCGCAGCCAGTTGCCTCGCTGAGAGTCGAAATAACCTCATGGCTAACTGCATAATCGGGGTGAGACGAATCCTGCTGATCATGAACCAGAATTGTGTTTTCGTTGGCAAAGCAAGCAACAATATCAACGTGCCCTTTTGTGCCAAACTCTTCATAGTCACGAGTGAGCCCCCGCCGCAACCAGACCACCCGGTTTGGTCCCAGTTTTTCGTGTAGCTCATCGCTAACTTCACGACGAGTTAGCCCAGGATTCCGCTCGGCACCAAGTTGCACCGTGTCGGTAGCCAGCAGCAAGCCTGCGCCATTGGTGTGGATCGCACCACCTTCATTGACGAGCGAACTCGTCACCACGGTGGCGCCGGCACGCTGGCCAATGAAAGCCGCAACCTTATCGTCGAGGTCAAAGGCCGCCCAACCTTGATCGCCCCAACCATTGAAACGCCAATCGATTGCGCCAAGACCGCCAGAGTCGCTATCGACAACGAAGGTTGGGCCGATGTCGCGCATCCACCCGTCATTTAGATCGCAATCGACCAATTCAATTTCGGCAGTCAAATATTTTTGCGCGATTGCTTGGTCTTGAGCTCTGACCAAGACTGTCAGTGGCTCGAACTCGCTGGCGGCATTCGCCACCGCCGCCCAAACCGCATAGGCTTCTTCAGCTTCAGTGGCGCTCTCGCCAAGGGTATAGGGCGCGCTTGGCCAGGCCATCCAAGTGCGTTCATGTCTCTGCCATTCGGCGGGCATTTGCCAGCTCATGAGCGCACGACTCCGGCGATGCCACCTTCGATGCCATCGCCAATCATTGGGCCGCCTGTGAGCCTTAGGTTAGCAACCGGCGCACTCAAGGTGCCATAAGTGTCTGGCCTTCGGGTAGCCAAAAATGGGAACAGATCAAGCCAGTCGCGGCGCTGGTCTAAATCAAGCTCGGCGACCAAGACTTCATCTTGGTCGCGCGATGCCTGCGCCAGAATTCGCCCATAAGGGTCGCTAATAAAACTTGAGCCATAAAAATTCAGAGTGCCCTCATTGCCCCAACGATTGGGCACAACCATAAAAGTGCCGTTGGCAATACCGTTGCCAACAATCACGTGCTGCCAAAGCGGGGCAGTATCAAAGCTTGGATGATCTGGTTCGCTGCCAATTGCCGTGGGGTATACCAGCACCTCGCCACCGGCCAGCGAATACGCTCTAGTCACCTCGCCAAACCATTCGTCCCAGCAGGTTGGCAAACCGAATTTTGCAGGCGGCTGATCAGCCTGATAGTTAACATCGATAATCGGGTAGGGATTCTGACCATTCGACTCGAGAGCGTTTGGCCCGGCTGCGAAATACTGGTCTTCGTAATACCCGGCAGTCACCGGTATGTGCAGTTTAGGTGTCTTGGCAATCAGCGTGCCAAGGGTATCAACCATGATGGCGATGTTTAGGCCGCGGCCGTCGGCTCGATTAGATTTGGCAAACAACGAGGCATGCACAAAGACCTTGTTTTCGATTGCTGCGAGTCTCGCGAATTCGAGGGTTGGGCCAGTTTCTAAATCTTCTGCCAATTCGTTAGGCGTGCCTGTTGGCATCTGATCAGCCATGTAACGACTTAGTGTTAGTTCTGGCAGGCACACCACTTGAGCGCCAGCCTTCGCTGCAGTTTCGATTGCTCGAAATAGATTGGCTTTGTGAGCGGCGGCATCTGCTTGCCAATGCATTTGCACGAGGGCAACTTTGATGCTCGAACGCTCAGCAGGTTTTACTCTTGAGAGCGAGGGCAGCTTGTCGGCAATCGTTAGTTTCATTTTTGGTCATCCATAGAATCAAGAATTTGAATCAGAAGTTTAAGCTCGGTGCGTGGATTCACAATTGCAAAACGGGCGTTCGGTCTGCCGTTATGCGAGCTCGGTACAACAAAACCAATCCCGTCTGCCAAGAGTGTGTTTGACCAATTTTCGTAGTCGCGCTGCTGCCAGCCGATTCTTTCAAAGACGACAATTGATAACTCTGGTTCACGCACCAGCGACAAATATTCGCGAGTGCGAATAACGTCAGCGACTTTATGCGCCAGCGCAATGTTATCTGCAATGGCTGCGCGATAGGCTGCGATGCCATAGGTGGCTAACGAGCACCACAGAGGCAGGCCTCGTGCTCGCCGAGTCAAGTTATAGGCGTAGTCACTCGGATTGTAATCGCCACTGGTTTCTAGAACTTCAAGATATTCGCCGTGCTGAGTGTGAGCGGCAGCAGCAAGCCTTGGATTGCGATAGACCAGTGCACAACAATCAAATGGCGTGAAGAGCCATTTGTGTGGATCAACTATAAAAGAGTCGGCAAGGGCCGAGCCTTTGAACAGCGGCTTCACCTTGGCGTCGAGAATGCCAGCTAGCCCATAGGCCCCATCGATGTGAAACCAAACGCCAAGCCCCTTGGCAACTTTGCCCACCTCGTCAAGACGATCGACAATGCCAAAGTTTGTCGTGCCCGCAGTTGCAACAACGGCAAACAAGCCATCCTTGATTTTGGCAGCGGCCTCGGCAACGGCCGTGCCTCGAAGTCGACCCTTATCGTCAGCGCTCGCCAAAAGGATATCGACGTCCATTACTCTCGCCGCGGCCTTGAGTGAAGAATGTGACTCGCTCGATGCAATAATCGACCACCGCTTAGGCATGCGCCGCCTTGTTGCCTTTCGCGCAGCTATGGCCTGATGCCTAGCAGTTACTAACGCAGAGAGGTTGCCAAGCGACCCACCTTGAACAAACACGCCGCCAGCAGATTTGGGCAGACCAACTTCGGCGGCCAACCACGAGAGCACCTCGTTTTCAGCAAACACCGCGCCTGATCCTTCGAGCCAAGAACCGCCATAAACAGATGTCGCTGAAACGACTAAATCAAATAGCGTCGCTGCCTCTGTTGGTGCGGCTGGAATGAAAGAAAGATAACCTGGGTGGTCAGTTGAGATGCAGGCGGGCGCTAGAACCTCATCAAAAACTTTGAGCGCTTTAGTGCCGCCAAGGCCAGACTCTGTAATCGTGTTGCTGGCATTCGCTTTCAGAAATTTTAGGGTCTGCGGGCCATCAAGCGGGGCGGGGTCAAGTTGCATTCTGGTGCGGGCGTAATCCAGAATTTGCTCTCGCAGAGCGACAGTCTGCGCCGTCGAAGTGTGCATCTTTGCCGCTGCCTTGAGACCCATAAGACCAGCCTAGCGTTTAGACAAATCGGCATAAAAAAGCCGGGCTAACTTTCGCTAGCCCGGCTTTCTGAATTTTCTGTTAGTTCAAGATAACCGAAGTGTTTCTTGTCACAGCTGGGATTTTTCCACCCTTGCCTGTGAAGTCACCGAGGTTGAGCATGGTTGTTGGCCATGCACGGTAGCGAACGATTGAGAAGTCAACGCGACCGCTGAATCCCTTTAGCGCAGCTGCAGCAGCAGCCTCTTGCGCGAGCTCTGGTGCAGTCTTGGCGATTGGCTTAATCTTCTTGAAGTTCGCAGGGGTCATGCCGCCAACTGGACTCAACGTTGCAGGGTCTAGTTTTGTTTTGTCGACATTGCAGAACTGCTTGCCTGGGAATGTCTTCATTGCCATAGCCGCTTTCTTTTCAGCCGCGACCTTCTTAGCATTTGCCTTAGTTAGCTGGTCGATCTTGATTACCTTCAACTGGCCATAAACCGTGCTGCAGGTATAAGTGGTATTTGCAACTTTGAATGTCATCTTTGCTTCGATGTAACCGGTATAGATTCCAGTCGCGCGCGAAATAAGGGTTCCGGTTGCTTTATCCCAGGCCAGCTGGAAAGTCGGGTCGTTCGAAGCAATGAAGGTCTTGATACCTTTGCCAGTGATGCCTAGAGGTGGCTTGCCACCGTCGCCATCTGGTGGCAAAACATCTGGGTCAGCAACAGGTATTACAGCCATGCTCGATGCCGAGGTTGTTGAACCACCGTTGTTTGTTGCCGTAACAGTAAAGGTATAGCTGGTGCCGTTAGTTAGACCCGAACACACAGCCGTTAGTGCAACAGAGTCAACAACACAGGTGCCTGCGTTTGGTGTAACAGTCACGCTGTATGAGGTCACTGGATCGCCACTTGTTGGTGCGGTGAAGTTCAAAGTGACGGTTGCAGGGCCACCTGTGCCGGTCGGAGTGCCGGGTGCGCCAGGTGCCTTAGGCAATGGGTTTTTGAAAGCTGAAGGTGAATTGGCGCACTTAATGCCGTTGAAGTTTGCTACTGCAGGGCCAGTCGCTAGCTGCGCAACAACAGCGTCGGTGCTTGGGCGATAAACGCCATAAACCGAACCTGAGCCAACCTGTTCAACAAGTGCGCTCAAATCGCCGGCAGAGTCTGCCCAAATGGCGCTCTTAGCTTTGCCCGCAGCGATTGGTGCAGTTAGAACTTTCGAGGTTACTGTGATGCTGCTGACAGTCGGGTCAAAAGAAACCAAGTTGCCCGAGGTTGTGTCTAGTCCATAGGCGGTCACAGTCTGGCCTGACTTGAGAATCGCAATGTCGCCTAGGTTGATCTGGTTGGTAGTCGAACCGAAGAATCCTAGGGTGCCGATCTTTGTTGCAACAACGGTGTCGACGTTGATGCTGAAAACTTGTTGGTCTGAAGTTATAGCAATCAAAGAGTTGCCATCAGGCACTACGTCGCCGGCTTTGAACGAAACGCCCGGTGCGAATGAATTGAAAGCCACAGGCTTGCCCAAGTCGGTTACGCTGCCGTCAGCTGCAACACGCAAAAGGTGCTGAGTGGTTGAACCGATTGCATAAACATAGTTGTCACTCGAGTTATAGCCAGCAGCTGAATAGCTCTCGCTATAGGCCGTACCTAGGGTGCTATAAGTGATGTTTGATGGAGTCGGGCCGTTGTCGACGCTGCCAACCTGAAGCTGACCGCCAACCACCGTGTAGACGCTTGAAGTGCACGCAAATGCATTGCCATAGGCATTCGCTGCAGGAGCGAAACCGCCCAAAAGCAAACCGCTTGAAATCAATGCGATGGCTCGCGCGACTCGAATTTTGACTGACATCTTTACCCGTCCATGTTTCATTAAATGGCTAACACGGCTAGTTAACCACTAACTGCCAGAATACAGGCTTAAACCGAGCTTGGGGGTGCTTGATTTAAGCCAAAATTTGCCTATTTTGCTAACAAATTGAACACGGATTCACGCCCGTCAGCAGTTTCAACAAAAACCGCACCTTTAGGGCCAGATTCGAGCCATCGAGGCGAGCCGATAAACTAAAGATGCGCAACTTCGCGCCACACTGCCCTCGTAGCTCAGTGGATAGAGCAAGAGCCTTCTAATCTCTTGGTCGCAGGTTCGATTCCTGCCGAGGGCGCAACTTGATGAATCAGATTTTGATGCAACGGCCAGAGCGGATCAGACGGCTGGTTAGCCGTGTTCCCTTTGGGCAATAGGCTTGTTAAGTGATCGAATTCCAGATCAGGGATGAACGAGTTCCTTCTCAGCCGCTACCTGATGTCGTGGTCAAATCCTCGTTGGTTCTCACTTTGACAATCATCGGAGCTATCACAGCGTTTATTGTTCTTACTGGCTTCACCAGAGTCGTTGCTCTACCTACAGGCGTCGCGGGACCACCGGGACCAGTTGCTGTTGCAATTGGACCTCAAGGTTCAACTCAAACGCCAGATCTAAGTGACCAAGGTGCAACTGGGCCTCAAGGCCTGCTTGGTTCTGTTCTTGTTGCAGGACCACGAGGCCCGAAAGGTGACACCGGTGCAACTGGTGCCACAGGCCCCATGGGTCCAACCGGCCCAGCTGGACCTCAAGGTCCAGCTGGAATTGACGGTGGCAATACAGCACCAGGTGAAGGTGCAACGGGAGCGAACTGTATTTCGCAACTAATCGTCACAACTCCGGTCGACACTTCTAACCCGGATTCAGACTCTATAAAGGTCATGCAAATTACCGGTGACTTTTCAAAGTGTGAAGGGCAAACTCTAAGGGCAAGAGTGGCCCTTGAAAGCGGTTCTTACGTTTGGGCTGTTTATGTGATTCCGGCTGCGACATCTGAGATAAATCTTAACTTCAATTCTCTGACCGGTGATTTCTATGATTCCAAGCCAACAGTTGCAGATGGCCAACTAGTTATTGCAGGTTCAAGAGTTGATGCAATATCGGTTCCTGAGTTTGGCAGAACCACGATAACTATTGCAAAGAAGTGGCAGTAGTCGAGTTTTTAATCATTGAATTCGGTAAAACGGATCAATAGAAAGAAGAAAAATGATTGATTTACGTATCGCACCCCAAGAAGAGCACTCTAAGATAAGTCACCAATTAGCTCTTGGCGGGATTGGTCTCTTTATTTCTATTTTCATGTCTGTCCTGGTTCTTACGTTCCCAAGGTTTTTCCTCTTCAACCCAATGGCTGAAGGTGATCCAGTACGAGCTGTCGAGCTATCTGTTTCATCAATTGGTTGGCTGCTACTTCTTTTCGGCCCGGCCATAATCCTTATGCGCTACAGCTCGGGTCGTTTTACCCTAATTAGGTTCTTGCCCGTAGTGGCGATAATTTGGCCCTTATCTCTTATTGCAAATCACATCACACTTTTCTTGCAAAAGGGCCTTTGGTATACCGGCTACCTGATTCAATACCCAATATTTGTGCTCAGCGATATTGTTTTACCTATCTTTCTCATTTATTTATGGGATATTTTGAGACCTAGAAATCCACTTATCGGAAAAACCGGGCCTGCTGGGCCAGCTGGTGCTCAGGGTGTTATTGGAACAACTGGTTTGACCGGTGCAACCGGTATCCAAGGTGAAATCGGTTTGACAGGAACTGCTGGACAAACAGGTGCAGCTGGTGTTCAAGGTGAAATCGGTTTGACAGGAGCTGCTGGACAAACAGGTGCAGCTGGTGTTCAAGGTGAAATCGGTTTGACAGGAACTACTGGCCAAACAGGAACTACTGGCCAAACAGGAGCCGCCGGACAAACAGGAGCCGCCGGACAAACAGGAGCCACCGGACAAACAGGAGCCACCGGACAAACAGGCGCAGCTGGTGTTCAAGGTGAAACCGGTGAGACTGGTGCTACTGGTCAGACTGGTTCTAAGGGTTCCACTGGAACTCAAGGTGAGACAGGTGAAACCGGTGAGAAGGGTGCTCCTGGGGCTTAGCTACTAAATCCAGGACCATGCAAAAATCACGGAGATTTCTGCAGGATCAATAGAGTCGCTGGAAGGCGCAATTGGGCCATCAGAGACTAAGCGATTATTTACTACTAATGGAAATTTTTGGTGGAAATCACCACCGTGTTTGACGAAACTGAGCTGTATTGTTGCCTGATTCTCGGCAATATCAGCAACTGCGTACCTGTGGATGTGCCCGGTTTTGTATGTGGTCACCAATACTTGGCTGCCGACACAATTTGA
>CAINTU010000081.1 GCA_903853515.1 uncultured Micrococcales bacterium
CCTCGACCTCGGTCTCGGCTGACAGATCTACTGCAGAGATAGCCTCAGCCACGATTGCATCGGGCGAAAGTTCAATGTCTTCTTCGTCAATTTCTTCATCATCGTCGTCGCTGGCCGATGCCCGCTTTGTCTTTGCTGGTTTGACACCCTTGACAGGCTTGCCCTCAGACGCGATCGGTGCAGCAACTTTAGATTTTGTCGTCTTTGTGGCTGGCTTAGCTTCAGTTTTGGCGGCAGGTTTAGCTGCAGCTTTAGCGGTCGGCTTAGATGCCGGTTTGTCAGCAGGCTTAGCGGCTGGTTTTGCAGCAGGTTTAGCCGTGGCTTTGGCAACTGGCTTTGCGGCTGGCTTAGCCACAGCCTTCACTGCAGGCTTAGCCTTGCTAACCGATTTTGAAGCTGGCTTTGCAGCTGGCTGAGCAACAGATTTAGACGCTGGCTTTGTGGCGGGCTTTGATTTGCTGGCAGCCGCTTTGATCACGGGCTTCGCAGATTTCTTGGCTTCAACTTTTGCGGCAGGTTTGGCGGCAGCCTTGACTGCAGACTTAGCGACAGGCTTAGCTGCCGGCTTGGTTGCTTTTGCCGGTGTCGGCTTTGAAGTCTTAATTGCGGTTTCCTTAAGTGGTAGATCTTGAGTTTTCTTGCGATTAGCTGCGTTGGTAGTTGCTCGTTCACGCAACCTTGCGAGCGCGTTTGGTCTTGGTGATTTCTCTGATTTATCGGCTTTTGCCATCAGACCCTCTTCACTCTCGAACCTTAGGTCAAGCACTTTTGGGCATAATCAAGACCCATGTCAAGTTGCAAAAAGCAACTGGACTGGGTCTTAGGTGCAATTATGCCATCATTTTGCGTTTTCGACGCATCTGAAACCGTGCCAGAACCTGTTGTCTCTAATAACCGTGCGCGGTAATCAACTATTCCTTTGGGCGGCTTGATGCTGAACTCGCTTCGCCTCACACGAAAAAAAGACCATTCCAACAGCTATGACAACGAATTGAACCGATAATGCCCACTTGAAACCAGCTAATCCGAAGCGATCCGAGCTCGCCGCGCCAAACCAGTTGTAGTTATGAACACCGTCTAGTACAAAACCGATGAGATACATCATGCTGAACGAAGCCAAGAAACCGCCGACATTGGTAAAACCATTTGCAGTGCCGAGTTTGCTTAGCGGCACAAATGTTCTGGTGAAATCAAAAGCGATTCCAGAAGCCGGACCGCCCGCCGTAAGTGAGAACATCAGATAAACCAGCAGTGCGAAAGGCGCGTGGCCTGGCCACAGAATTACGGCGCACCAAGCTAATGCAATGTTGCCCACAACCAAATAGACCAACTTGATGCGATGTTGCGGGTAGTGAGCGCACATGTGCCCAAAGATCGGGCCAATAACTAAATTCAATCCCACTTGAAGACTCAGCATCAGAGCTGCAAACTGCGCACTCTGGCCTTGCGCAGATACAAAAAACGGCACTGCCCAAAGCAGTGCAAATGCAGTGCCGCTTGATTGCGTGCTGAAATGCGTCCAGAAGGCCATGCGCACCGCCGGATGCTTGCTGTTTTCTCTAAGTTGAACGATGGCATCTCTTAGGCTGATTTTTGCTCGAGCTGCCAAATCACTTTGTGGTGTGCGGGCAACGATCAACAGAACGAATACCAGAATCGAAAATGAACTCAAAACGCTGAATGCTGGCTGCCAGCCGATTGCTTTTAGCAATAAGCCAAATGGAACCGCCGAGAAGAATTGCCCGAGCTGGCCGACGTTTGCAAATAACTGCTGTCGCTTTGCCGCCTGACCGCCCGAATAGAAGGCGTTCACGACCCGGATCATTGAAATAAACGTGAAGGCGTCACCTAAACCTACGAGCATTCGGCCAGCAATTGCCGCGGTTAGTTGGCTTGAAAATGCGACGAGCAACTGCCCCGAAGCCATAATCAGAGCGCCAGAGGCCAACAACCGCTTTGGTCCGAAACGATCGAGCAAGATTCCTACTGGAATTTGCATTGA
>CAINTU010000082.1 GCA_903853515.1 uncultured Micrococcales bacterium
ACTGATTCGACCAACAGTTATTTGTTGTCAGCCGCCAACGTTGGCGCTGGCTTGGCTGATTTCTCGGTGGTCGTCACCGATAACCAAACCGCCGGTCGTGGCCGATCTGGTCGTGATTGGGTGAGCGCGCCTGGCGCGGGTTTAGCGGTTACGATTTTGCTTAGGCCAAAAGGTTTCGCGATTGAACGGTATTCGTGGCTGCCACTTTTGGCAGGGGTCGCAATGACCCAGGCCGTCAGATCTTTATTGCCGGGGGCAACGGTGGTTGCCAAATGGCCAAACGATGTTTTGGTTAACGGCGAAAAAATTTCGGGTATTTTGTCTGAACTTTTGCCAGATGGTTCTGGCGTGGTCGTTGGCGCAGGGCTCAACCTGCTGCAAACCAAAGAGCAATTGCCTATCGACGCTGCGACTTCGCTGGCGCTCAACGGTGTCACCGGTTTTTCACTCGATGATGTTTTGGTGCGTTACCTTGCAGCCTTCAAAAATCTCTATCAAGATTTCGAAGAGGCAAAGGGCGATCCAGAATCAAGTGGATTAAGAGCCCTGGCCACCGAACTAAGCGGCACTATTGGCTCACACGTGCGAGCAATATTGCCTGGCGACCAAGAACTAACGGGCGATGCCGTTGCACTCGACGACTCTGGGCGCCTATTGATTGCCAAAAAAGATGACGCATCGCTTCGCGCAATTGCCGCCGGTGACATCGTGCACTTGCGACAATAATTCAATGTCTAACCTAAGCAATTCGACGCTTGTGCTGTCTGACCCACAAATCGGCGGCAACCAGCACTCGCCTTATCAGCTCGAACCGCTGGCAGTTATTCGCCCGCATTGGTCGAGGTTAGTTTTGCCGAATCTAGTTTTGGCCTCGTGCGCAGCTGCAGTCGTGTTTAGCCAAACTCGGCTTGATAGGCACAGTTTTGAAACCTATTTGTTGCCTGCGACAATTGCCGCCGCCCTGATGTTCTGGTTTCTGCCAAGCCTTCGTGTGCTAACCAATCGACTCGAGATTGATGCACAAACAGTTGTCTTTAAGCACGGATTTTTCGGTTTGAAGACTGAAAGCCTTGCTTTCGCAGCAACCGCGACAATTGCAATTAGGCGAAAGTTTTTAGCTGCAATGTTTCGCACAGGTGATCTGGTTATCACTTCTTCTAACGGAATAGAAATAATTGTGCGTTCAGTGCCTCGTGTTAGGGCGGTAGTCAGGGCGATGCAAGGTATGCAAACCGGCCAGCCGGGGCAAACGCCTGCGAGAATAGGTCTGTGAAAACTCGAAGCGTTGGTGTGATTGGCGGCGGCCAGCTGGCTCGCATGATGATTGCGCCTGCGACCGAGCTAGCAATTGACCTCAAGGTCTTTGCCGAATCAGAAGCCAGCCCTGCGGCCATGGCCGCCACAGTTATTGGCGATTACACAAATTTCGAAAGTGTGCTTGCCTTTGCTAAATCGGTTGATGTGATCACTTTTGATCACGAGCATGTTCCGCTAACCGTGGTTAAGGGCCTAGAAGCGGCCGGTATCAGCGTGCAGCCAAACGCGCACGCGCTCAACTTTGCCCAAAACAAACTCGAGATGCGCCATGCTCTAAGCGTTCTCGGCGTGCCTTGCCCTAACTGGGCAAAAATCGAAGGCGCGGCAACACTTGATGAGTTCATCAAGGCCAATGGTGGGGCAGCGGTTGTCAAAACGGCTATGGGCGGCTATGACGGCAAGGGCGTTCGCGTTGTGCGTTCAAGCCAAGAGGTGCTCGACTGGCTCTCGTTAGGCAAGCCGCTTCTTGCCGAGCAAAAAGTTGAATTCACTCGCGAACTTGCCCAGCTGGTCGCAAGAAACGTCGATGGTCAAATTGCGGTCTGGCCCGTGGTGCAAACAATTCAAAGAGAAGGTGTCTGTGCAGAAGTGCATTCGCCGGCCCCAAACGCGAACCTGCAGGCTGCCGAAGTTATAGCCAGAGCAATTGCAGAGGGCCTTGGCGTAACAGGTGTGCTTGCGGTCGAAATGTTCGAGACCGCCGATGGCAGGCTTTTGGTCAACGAGCTGGCAATGCGCCCGCACAACTCTGGCCACTTTTCGATTGAAGGGTCAGTTACCAGCCAATTCGAACAACACCTGCGGGCTGTTTCGAATCTGCCACTCGGCTCGACCGAGGCAACAGCGAAACATGCCGTGATGCTAAATCTGCTCGGTGTTGACGATAACAATACCTTCGTCGAACACTTTGAAAAAGCTATGACGCTTGCCCCCGAGGCAAGAATCCATGTGTATGGCAAAGCCGCTCGAAAGGGCCGCAAGATGGGGCACGTGACTGCAACTTCGAACGGCACTCTTGGCGACGCACTGGCAATAGCCCGCGCTGCGGCCAACGCCTTGCTTCAAGGCTAAAACACGCTCGCGCGCCTAAAATTACAGGGTCGCCAAATTTGTTCGCGACCGAAAATTCAGGAGCCAAAATGCCTCAGGCCCTAGTCGCTGTCGTGATGGGATCAGATTCAGACTGGAACGTAATGTCTGACTCGGCGCAGGCCCTTAAAGAGTTCGGCATCGAATACGAAGTCGAAGTGCTTTCTGCCCACCGCACGCCAGAGCGCATGATCGAATTCAGCAAGGCCGCCGCAGCCAGAGGCATCAAAGTGATCATCGCGGGCGCGGGCGGGGCGGGCG
>CAINTU010000083.1 GCA_903853515.1 uncultured Micrococcales bacterium
TGCGGCCATGTTGTGAATAAATTGCGGAACCAACTTGCGGGTTGCGGCATAACCTGCAGGCGAGAACGAACGAACTGTCGCACCAAAGCTGGCAGTTGCAGGCACGATGTTTGTGGTGTCTGTGTTGCCGGCTCGCAACCATCCTGGGTTGATCACGATTGGGTCGAGCGCATCAAAGTGCTTTGTCACAAAAGTTTGCAGCGAACTCAAGATCTCAACCATGCCGCTGATCGGGTCTTTTGCGTTCCAAGGCATCGAACCGTGGCCGCCCTTGCCGCTGAGAGTGACAATCAGGTCACCAGCCGAAGCCATCATGGTGCCTTTGCGTGATTCGAAAACGCCGTTGTCGCCACCTGAGAACACGTGTATTCCATAGGCAGCAATCGGCTTATCGCCACTAATCATATGCATGTTTTGTTCAAGCATGATGTCGGCGCCGCCATGGCCCTCTTCGCCCGGTTGAAAAAACATCACCACATTGCCGGCAAGCTGATCTTTATTTGCGGCAATCAATTTGGCGGCACCAACCCCGATTGCCATGTGCAGATCGTGACCGCAGGCGTGCATGAACCCGTTTGTTGAACTAAATGGCTCGCCAGTGTCTTCAGTCACCGCCAGGGCATCCATGTCGGCTCGCAATAAAACTGTCGGGCCCGGCTTAGCGCCACGAATCAAAACCGATGCTGCGGTGAAAGGCTCACCATCGTGCACCTTGCCGAGCGTGACCTCGCCCAAAGATTCAACCTCAGTCAAAACGCGAGCCAAAGTGTTCGGCAGATTCAAGCCAAACTCAGGAATCTGATGCAGATCGCGACGCAAAGTCTGCAGGTCGGCAAGGTGAGAGTTGGCTTCGGTGACAAGTTCGTTGTAATCCATAAAGTCATTGTGCCACCAACGCCTAACATTTAGACATGTTGTTCGAGCAAATGCATCCCACTTGGCAAAAGTGGCTGGGCGACACCCATCAATTTTTGAAAGCCATGGATGCCCGCCTTGCGCAACAACCGCATTTGCCAGAAGTCGCCAACGTTTTGCGTGCCTTGGCAAGCGACCCAACGAAAGTGCGAGTGCTGCTAATCGGCCAAGACCCATACCCGACCCCAGGTGTCGCAATTGGGCTATCTTTTGCGGTCGAACTGGGCCCAAAACAAATTAGCCGCAATAAACCAGGCAGCCTTCGCAACATCATCAAAGAGCTCGAAAGCGATTTAGGGCTAAACGCTAGCGGCGATCTAACCCGCTGGGAAGACCAAGGGGTGCTGCTCTTAAATAGGCACCTCACCTGCGCACCGGGTTCGGCAGGCAGCCACCGCAATTGGGGCTGGCAGAGTTTTACCGACCGCGTGGTCGCCGAACTGGCAGCGCACCAAAAGTTTGTTTCGCTTGAACTTGGCCGAGATGCCGCCAGCATCGAGCCGCTTTTGGCCGACGCAAAACTGCTAGGCCGAGTTATTGAGGTGCGTGCCGCGCATCCCAGCCCATTGAGTGCGCATCGGGGCTTTCTTGGCTCGAAGGTATTTAGCAAAACTAACCTCGCCCTCGAAACCTTGGGTCTCGAGCCGATAAATTGGAACTGTTAGAAAGGTTCAAATGGCACTCGACTCAGAATCGCGTTGGCGCTTGGTGCGCAAAATGCGCGAACGCGAAGACACGATGCAACAAGCATCAGGTGAAATCACCATTCGCAATGCAGAGTCGAAAGATCTGCGCCAACTTGCAGAAATCTATAACTATTACGTTCAAAATTCAGTCGTCACATTTGATATAGATGTCACTGATGAGGCTTATTGGGTCGAGAAACTTCGCTATCTAACCGAACTCGAATTGCCATTCATTGTTGCCGACAGTGCGGGCGGTCAACTGCTCGGTTTTGCATATGTTGGCCCATGGCGTCAAAAGGCGGCCTATCGCCGCACAGTCGAAGACAGCATTTATTTGCGACCGGCTGCGATTGGCAAGCGTATTGGCACCAGGTTGATGGCCGAGTTGTTGGCTCAATCAAAGGCAGCCGGCGTCAAAGAAATTGTCGCTGTGATTTCAGATAAAGGTGCAGAGGCATCGGTTGCCCTGCACGAAGCCTTTGGGTTTAAGAGCCAGGGCCATTTAGGCAAAGTGGGCTTCAAATTCGGCCGCTGGTTGGGCACGGTTTTGCTTCAAAAGAGCTTGTGAATAACTTCAGCGAACTTTCAGCAAACTCGACTAGTTTTTGAGCCATGAATAGATTGCAGCGCATTTTGAGCGCTCAAGTTATAGGGCCACTAGCCGTTTTGGCTTTAGTCACAGTTAGCGCAGTCACAGCGCTATCTTTCGCAGGCAGGGCCTCTAACGGCAGCGCTATTGAAGCCACATCAAATGGCCAGGCTGTTGGCCTAGTTGTTAAGTTTGCCGATTCGGTTGACTCTGCGAAGGTGGCCGCGGCATTCGCCAACCGCCAGAATTTGGTGCTCGGCGATGCAGTTGGTCAAAACGCCATCGCATTCAAATTCAAAAATCAACTAAGCGAGGCACAGGCCGAAAATTTGGCTGACGCGCTCAAGAGTGAGCAAGATGTTTCGGGTGTTTATGTCGATCACTTTATTGCCGCAGCGCGTTATGTAGCGCCTGCGTCTGGCATGCGTTGGGCGGCACCTAAATCAGCCGCAATAAAGTCTGCGACCGCGCCACTGTCTATGGCATTGGTCGACAGTTGGAATCCATCAACTCCTTCGAATCCAATTGCGACACTCAGCTGGAAGGCTCCTGCAAATATTTTTGGGGCAAAGATTCTGGGTTACCGAATCGATGAATATGATGCCGCCGGTAAAACTTGGTCGACCGTGGTTAGCAACACCCAATCGACGGTCACAACTTTCATCTTCAATCAAGGTTTGACTGCAGGTGTGCCATTGCGATTGCGCGTTGCTGCGATTACCTATGTTGGCGCAACAGCAAAAGTTGGTTCATACGGATCGTCTGTGGTTGTAGTGCCAACTGCATTGCCGCAGGCGCCAGTTTTTGCCAATGGCTCAACCGTTTCAGCCTCAGCTTCGACAATCACATGGATTGCCCAGTCGCCCGCTCAAAAAGGTGGCCTAGCGGTCACTTATACGGCTACTGCAACCGCGGCAGGTCAATCAAGCGTTACCTGCACAACAACAAATATTCGTTGCAAGTTTTCTGGCTTGGCCTCTGGCGTAACCTACTCGGTTTCATTAGTTGCGACCAATGCCCACGGATCAGCCAACGCGCTTTCGGTCGTCGGCGTGCAAGATACCTATTATTCAAAGCAGTGGTACCTCGGGTCGAACTTTGGCGTCAACGCTCAAGCCGCCTGGTCGATTACCCAAGGCAGTCCAAATGTAGTTGTGGCGGTTATCGACACCGGCATCACTAGTCACCCAGATTTGAATGACAACGTGATTGCCGGCTATGACATGATCAGCGACCCAGCCAATGCCGGCGATGGCACTGGTCGTGACGCCGACCCGACCGACGCTGGTGACTTTTCGACAGGCAGCGCGAGTTCATGGCATGGCACTCACGTTGCCGGCATCATCGCGGCCGAGGCAAATAACATCGGCATAATCGGCGTCGCACCAAAAGTGAAGATAGAACCGATTAGAGTGCTTGGCAAAAATGGCGGTACCGAAAGCGATATTGCTGCCGGCATCAACTGGGCGATTGGGCTAAAAGTGGGCACTCTACCGATAAACCAAAACCCAGCCAAAGTAATCAACCTTTCAATTGGCAGCAACAGCTATCAAGATTGCACCAGCTACTCACCAACGCAATTGGCGATCACCGCAGCCGTGAAGGCAAACGTGACTATGTTGACCGCTGCCGGCAACAGCAATAATTATGCGGCTGCGTCTTACCCTGGCAACTGCTATGGCAACATCACAGTGGGTGCGTCAAATTACAGTGGCGATCGCGCCTATTATTCAAACTTTGGCTATCTCACCAAAAAAGATGGCTATGTCGGTGTCGATATCTCAGCTCCTGGCGGCGATGACCAAGACTCGTTTGTGCCAGGCGGTGGCACTGTGCCAGCCGGTGGTCAAATATTTTCTACGCTAAATGACGGCAAGACCACTCAGGGCAATCCGACCTATGGTGCCGAAGAAGGCACCAGCATGGCTTCGCCAGTTGCCGCAGGTGTGGTGGCGCTGATGTACTCGATAAAACCCAACCTCACCGACGACCAAGTCTGGCAAATACTAAAAACGACCGCCACGCCTTTTGCTAACGGCACTGAGTGCTCGGCGCTCGTGGGCTATTGCGGCGTAGGCATCGTCAACGCTGGGGCAGCGGCTGCTGCAGTGCTTGCCCTGCACTAACGGCTGGGCTATGGGGCTGGCGAATTCGCAATCATGCGGGTGGGTCTCGCAATTTAGACTTGAAGCCTAAACACAGCGAGGTCGATTCATGCAGTTAGGTGTCTTTTCGTTCGGCGACAACAGCGTTGACCCGGCAACAGGCAAGATGCAGCCAACCGAATTGGCGGTGCGCAACATGATTGAGCGTGCAAAACTTGCAGACGAAGTTGGCCTCGATTATTTCGGAGTTGGTGAACACCACCGACCCGATTTTCCGATCTCATCGCCGGCGGTGATGCTAGGGGCCATCGCGGCTGTGACCAAAAAAATTCGCATCGGCAGTTCAGTCACGGTGCTCTCGACAGAAGACCCTGTGAGGGTGTTTCAGCAGTTCGCAACAATCGACCTAATCTCACAAGGTCGTGCCGAAATTACTGTTGGGCGAGGATCCTTCATCGAGTCATATCCACTGTTCGGTGAAAAGCTCGACGACTACAACGAATTATTTGAAGAAAAAGTGAACCTGCTATTGCAGTTGAATCGAGAAAACCCAATCAGCTGGTCAGGCAAATTCCGGCCCGCGCTCGATAACGCCAGTGTCTGGCCTAGGCCATTTGGCGAAAAGCTAGACATCTGGATTGGCACCGGTGGCACACCAGAATCATCTGCTCGCGCCGGGCGCCTAGGTCAAAACGCCATCTATGCAATCATCGGTGGCTACCCAGCGCGATTCGCGCCACTGCTTGATTACTATCGAGCCAATGCCGAAGCCGCTGGCCACAATGCTGCTGAACTTAAAGTCGGCATCGCCGGCATGGGGTTAGTTGGTGACGATGGCAAACAAACTAAAGAAACAATGTATGCCTCATGGATTCAGGGCATGCGCAAAATCGCTGCAGAGCGCGGCTTCGCCGAACCAGATCTAGCGTCGTGGCATGCACAAGCAAACGGCGACGGTGCATACCTAGTGGGCGAGGCCGACGAGATAGTTGAACGCATCGGCAGGCTTCACGAATCCATGGCCTATGACCGGCACATTTTGCAAATGGACATAGGTAATACCGACCACAAAGCGGTTATGCGTTCAATCGAATTGCTCGGCACCAAAGTGTTACCTCAGCTAAAGTCGCTTTAAACCAAAAATCGACCCAAAACTTGGGCCGATTGGTGCGGAAGGTGGGACTTGAACCCACACGCCGTAAAGCGCTAGAACCTAAATCTAGTGCGTCTGCCAATTTCGCCACTCCCGCGAGTGCTTTAGAAGTTTATCGCAAAGTTGCGGCTTAATCACCTGTGGATTACTTCTGCGCAAAATCTGTCGAGGTGCGACGATTCTTGCCATGTTCGACACCATCAGCCCGATTGATCGGCTTTCGTCGCGCGTGCGCCAGTTGGCAGTGTCGAGTGGCGACGGCCAAGTTGACGCAGCCATTCATCAGGCTATCGACGAGGGGTTCGAACGAGGTGAGCTGCAGAGTGGCCAGTTAGACCAGCTCTTCGCCAAAACCAAGCGTCAGGTGTTGCAATACGGCGAGCTGCAACCGCTCATCGACGACCCCAACATCGAAGAGATTTGGATCAACGCGCCAGACCGAATTTTTATCGCAGATAGTTCAGGCAACCGGCATCTAGACCTCACGCTTGGCGCTGGCGCGATTCAGGCCATAGTCGAGCGCATGTTGCGCGATAGTGGGCGACGCATAGATCGCAGCATGCCTTTTGCAGACGCCACGTTGCCAGACGGTTCAAGGCTGCACGTCGTTATTCCTGATGTTACTAAGACTCATTGGTCTGTGAATATTCGAAAGTTTTCTCAACGCATCTTCACCATGCATGACCTAATCGAAGCCCGCACCTTAACCTTGGCGCAGTCGCAGTGGCTGACTGCCAAAGTGCGCGCCAACAAGAACGTGCTCGTCTCTGGTGCCACCCAAGCTGGCAAAACGACGTTGCTTTGCGCATTGATTGACGCTCTTGATTCAACTGAGCGCATCATCACTATCGAAGAAACCTATGAAATCAAATCGAATGCTCTCGATTGGGTTGCGCTGCAGGCGAGACAGGCAAATCTCGAAGGTGTCGGTGAAATCGATTTGCGAAAGCTAATTCGCGAGGCACTTAGAATGCGCCCGACAAGAATTATTGTCGGCGAGGTGCGCCAAGGCGAGGCCCTTGATTTGTTGATTGCCCTCAACTCTGGCATCGCGGGCCTCGGCACGATTCATGCAAACTCAGCTGCCAATGCAATCGACAAGTTGAAGCTTTTGCCGCTTTTGGCTGGCGAAAATATTCCGGCAGAGTTCATTGAGCGAGCTGTTGGCTATTGCATTGACGTCGTTGTGCATTGCGTTTTTGACCCTCGGGTCGGGCGTCGAGTCGATCAAATCGTCGAGCTGACTCATGCGGGCGGCGAAACA
>CAINTU010000084.1 GCA_903853515.1 uncultured Micrococcales bacterium
CATTTGGTCTAACAATTTTTCCGACCCCGTTAATTGGTGCCTCAACTATGCACCGTATCTTTGCCATTAGCTCTTTTGCGATCTCGGCAGGCTGGCCACTATTGGCTATGCGCAAAGGCAAAGGCGCACCTTGGCCGATTCGCCCGACGGCGACAATCATCGGCACCGCCATTCAGGCAACGCTAGCAATCTCGTTCTTGATTGTCTGGAGCGATCCGAACGCGCTGAACATCGGCATCTGGGAACGCGTCGTAGCCGTGTCGCAGGCGCTCTATGTAGCCCTGGTGGTAATCGTCAGCTATCGCTTGCAAAGACGCACAGCTAGAGCGATCGACAGCTAAAGCGATCGAGAGCTAAAGCGAACGCCGTCGCCGCCTAGCCCGCAACGACCTAAACAACGCGCCTGAAAGCACGACCACGGCAACAATCGTCAGTCCAAGCAAAACCTGCAACATCACATTGCTTTGCGCATCGACAGGCTTGCTGCCATTCACAAAGCTGATCGTCGCCTGACCACTGCCAGTAATCAACCCACTGCGAAGATCAAGGGTGGCCAACCACGGGCCATCAGGCAGCGCCTTGGGCAAACGAATCAGCACCACCGAGCTTGCGCCGATAGCGAGCGTTGTGCCAAGCGCCGCAGCAAAAGGCTCGGCACTCGAACCACCAGGGCCTTGAGTTAGATTCAGTTCGCCCGAAAGATCAAGCGCCCTGCCACCGGTATTGGCAACAAGAGCCTCAACCACCGGCGCACCATCGCCCCCGCGCGCACCGGCCAACGTGCGAATAACAAAACTCGACGGTGGCGCGCCACCCTCACCAACCGAAAGATAAACGCGAATGCCCACCCGATTCACGGTGACAATGCCAGTGGACGCGTTGCCCGAGCGAACCTCAGCCCAAATGACGCCGTAACGTTCGCCTGCCGAGGCCAGCGCCGGCACGACAATCGTGGCAACCACCTTGGCCTTGCCTGCTGACGCCAGATGCAAGGTGCTTCTGCTCAATGTGATCCAGCTGCTCAGCTCGTTAGCAGAAGCACCGTCTGCGCCGACGAAGGCACCGGCAGCAATAGTTGCCCCGGATACATAAGTTGCGACGTCTCGCGCTGCGCCGGTGTCATTCGAAATCGCAACCGTGCGCCTGATGGTTGTGCCCGGCGCAACCCGATCGATCACATATAACCTTGCACGCGGGTCAGCCGCACTTGCGGCATCGACTTCGGCTAGGCGTATGCCGATGCTGCCAGTTGGCAGATGGCCTGCGCTTAGAGCCTGCCCAGCGCCAATCGACTGCCCGACGCCTGCGCCGAGCCAATCGCGCCAAAGCCGACCGCGGCGATCGCGAACGAACAGGTCGCTAAAGCAGATATCCATGTGATTTTTGACATTTGGTTCTCGATTCTTATTAGAAGAAACTCTTAATAAGAGAGACCGTTAGGGTCATTAAACTGGCTCAACTTGAGTTTTAGCAGGCGAGCCATTCCCGTACTAGATCAAATCGACCCCACATTACTCTAAGCCACAAGATTAACCCCTGATAATGCCGACTATATCATCCGTAATGGAATAAGAGTGCGAATCTTTCAAAAACAAATCTTGAAAAGAGTTCATGGTTTGGATTTGCTCGTATTATTGTTGGGAGTTCTATAATGATAATAGTTAGAGACGGGTTA
>CAINTU010000085.1 GCA_903853515.1 uncultured Micrococcales bacterium
ATCATGGGTTCGATGGCTATAACTAGGCCTGGCTCAACTTTCGGGCCCATATCCTTGGTCGCATAATTGAAAACGGCAGGGTCTTCGTGCATCGAACGCCCAACGCCATGGCCGATATAGTCACGCAAAATGCCGAAATTGCCGTTTGCGCGAATGGTTTTTTCGACCGCACGGCCAACCTCATTGAGCTTTTTGGCCGTGGCGAGAGCCGCGATTCCAGCCCACAGGCTTGCCTCGCAGGTGTCTGCAATCTTTTGGCGCTTTGCCGATTGCTCAACATCACCGCCTGGCACAACCATGCTGAAGGCTGCATCGCCGTTCCAGCCCGCCGAGGTAATAGCCCCGGCATCAATCGAAATAAGGTCACCGGCCGCCAGAATGCGATCGGCGCTGGGAATACCGTGCACGACTTCGTGATTTATGCTCGCGCAAATCGTATGAAAATACCCTGGCACGAGCTTAAAGTTGCTCTTTCCGCCCATTGCGATGATGGTTTTCTCTGCGATTGCATCTAGCTCGAGGGTCGACACGCCTGGTTTGATCGCCGCTTTTACCGCTGCTAGTGCAGCGGCTGTCATCAGCCCGGCCTCACGCATAAGCAGTATCTGCTCAGGGGTTTTGAGGCTGATGCGCTCTCTTGCCATAAATAGTTTGCTTATTCTGGCGCTTATGCGCTGATGCCGCGCTCGGCAAGCGCTTCTAGAATTCGAGCGGTGACTTCTGCTACCGCACCGATGCCATCAATTTCGACAACTAGGCCGCGGCCTGAATACACGGCGATGAGTGGCGCAGTTTGTTCTGCATAAACTTCTTGGCGACGACGAATAACGTCTTCGGTGTCGTCTGTGCGGCCCTGTTCGATTGCGCGGTTGGCCAAACGGCGAACTAGTTCTTCGGTGTCGGCGTTAATCAACACAACCGCATCGAGTTTTGTTGCTGCAGCCTCAAGCATCGAATCAAGTTCTGCAACTTGCTCGCTTGTTCGAGGGTAACCATCTAGCAAGAAACCAGATTTTGCATCGCCTTGGCTTAGTCGATCACGAACTAGGTCGTTGGTTAGGCTGTCTGGCACATATTCGCCGCGATCCATGAATGCTTTTGCGGCTAAACCAAGTTCGGTCTCTGCCTTCACGTTGGCTCTAAAAATGTCGCCAGTCGAAATCGCCGGAATCGAGAAGCTCTGCGCGAGCAAAGCTGCTTGGGTTCCCTTGCCGGCACCAGGCGGGCCGATCAAGAGAAATCGACTCATTTCAGAAGACCTTCATAGTTACGCTGCTGCATCTGTGCGCTGATCTGCTTGACAGTTTCTAGACCAACACCAACGATGATCAAAATCGAAGTTCCACCAAACGGAAAGTTCTGGCTTGCGCTCATAAGGTTCAGCGCAAACAACGGAATCAATGCAACTAGACCCAAATAGAGCGAGCCAGGCAAGGTGATGCGGCTCAGAACATATTCAAGATATTCGGTTGTCGGACGACCGGCGCGAATACCAGGAATAAATCCACCGTATTGCTTCATGTTGTCGCTGACTTCTTCAGGGTTGAAGGTGATCGCTA
>CAINTU010000086.1 GCA_903853515.1 uncultured Micrococcales bacterium
CAGGATGTCGCGGGTTCAAGTCCCGTTACTCACCCCAAATAAAAATCCCGCCCAAACCATGGGCGGGATTTTTTGTGTCTAACAGCGCAAACTTAGCGCCTGGCTGATGCTAGGCGTTGGCTCGTTCGAGCACCAGTTCACGAACTCTGGCTGCATCGGCTTGGCCTTTCATCGCCTGCATTACTGCGCCGATTACAGCACCAGCTGCTTGCACTTTGCCTTCACGAATCTTGGCCAAGACATCTGGCTGGCTGGCCAGTGCTGCGTCAATCGCTGCGATGAGTGCGCCGTCATCAGAGACGACTTCGAGGCCACGATCGGCAACAATCTTGGCAGGGTTGCCCGCGCCATCGATCACGGCCTGCAAAACCTCGCGCCCAATGCGGTCGTTGATCTTGCCGCTCTCGACAAGGCCAGCTAGCTCGGCGACATCGGCAGGCGTGATTGCCAATTCAGAGACATCTTTGTCGAGCGAGTTCGCTAGACGAGCAATCTCACCGGTGTACCACTTGCGGGCCGCCTGAGGCGTAGCCCCAGCAGCCACAGCGGCCTCGAGCTCGTCAAGCAATCCACTGTTGACAACATCGCGGAACTCGAGCTCGGCAAAGCCCCACTCACCCATCAACCGCTTGCGGCGATCTGCAGGGTTCTCGGGCAAGGCGGCGCGCAGACGCTCGATCAGCTCTGTTGAAGGTTGAACCGGCACTAGGTCTGGCTCAGGAAAATAGCGGTAATCATCGGCGTCAGACTTCGGGCGACCAGCGCTGGTTGAGCCCTTGTCTTCGTGCCAGTGGCGAGTCTCTTGAGTGATTGTGCCGCCCTTAGCCAAGATGGCAGCTTGACGTTGAATCTCATAACGCACCGCACGCTCAATCGAGCGAAGCGAGTTTACGTTTTTGGTTTCTGTGCGGGTGCCAAGTTTTGCCTGACCGTGCGGTCGAATCGAAACGTTAGCGTCACAACGAACGTTGCCGCGTTCCATGCGCGCCTCAGAAACACCAAGCGATTTGACGATGTCGCGAATGGCCCGCACATAAGCCGCGGCCAACTCAGGAGCCTCGGCACCTGCACCATAAACGGGCTTGGTTACGATTTCGACAAGCGGAACACCAGCGCGGTTGTAGTCAACCAGCGAGAAATCTGCACCCTGAATGCGGCCGGTGTCGCCACCAATGTGGGTTAACTTGCCAGCGTCTTCTTCCATGTGAGCGCGCTCAATAGCGACCGTGAACACTTTGCCGCTTGGCACCTCGACATCGAGCGAACCCTCGAAGGCAATCGGTTCGTCGTATTGCGAGGTCTGAAAGTTTTTGGCAAGGTCAGGATAAAAATAGTTCTTGCGCGAAAAACGACCGGTTGGCGCGATCTGGCATCCAAGTGCTAAACCGATTGAGATGCTCGACTCGACTGCACGACGGTTGACTGCCGGTAATGACCCCGGCAAGCCGATGCAAATTGGGCAAACGTTTGTGTTTGGTTCGTCACCAAAGTCATTGCGGCAACCACAAAACATTTTGCTCTTGGTGTTTAGCTCGATGTGAACTTCGAGGCCAATAACCACTTCAAATTGTTCGAGAGCCTTTTCGTAATCCATCAATTCTGCGCGGGCCATGACTAGATTCCCTTCAGTTCGTTAGCGAAGTCAATCATTCGTTTGCCCCACAGATTTTCGAGGATGCCTTCGAGCGCCGCGCCGACGTGATAGAGCTTTGCGTCTTGACGTGCCGGCGCCAAGAATTGAATGCCAACCGGCAGGTTATCTTCGGGGGCAAGGCCGATTGGCACTGAAATGCCTGGGATGCCCGCCAAGTTTGCCGGTATCGTTGCGACGTCGTTTAGGTACATGGCTAGTGGGTCTGCCACCTTGTCGCCAAACTTGAACGCCGTGGTCGGCGCAGTTGGTGACACCAAAACATCTGCTTTGGCAAACGCGGCATCGAAGTCACGTTGAATCAATGTGCGAACTTTTAGCGCGGCCCCATAGAACTTGTCGTATGAACCACTTGAGAGCGCATAGGTGCCCAAAATGATGCGTCGTTTAACCTCTGGGCCAAAGCCAGCCTCACGGGTCGCAGCCATTACGCGCTCGATGGTCGGGTTGCCTTCAGGCATGGTTCTTGCACCGAAGCGCACCGAGTCAAATTTGGCTAGGTTGCTAGATGCCTCGGCAGGCAAGATCAAATAGTATGCGTCGATTGCATATTCAAAACTTGGGCAATCAACTTCGACTAGTTCAGCCCCGGCTTCGACCATAAGCTTGAGCGATTCTTCGAAGCGGGTCGTGACACCGGCCTGAAACCCTGCACCGGTGAGCTGCTTGATGATGCCCACTTTGATGCCCTTTAGCGAACCTGGCTGCAACCCTGCTCTTGCGGCATCGGCCATTGAACCAAGTGATTCTGGCAGCGATGTGCTGTCGTGTGGGTCGTGACCGGCGATTAGATCTTGCAATAGGGCGGCGTCGAGCACGTTTCGTGTGACCGGGCCAATCTGATCAAGTGATGATGCCAATGCGATTAGGCCATAGCGCGAGACGGCGCCATAGGTTGGCTTGATGCCAACCGTGCCGGTGACAGCCGCTGGGAACCGAATCGAGCCACCAGTGTCGCTACCGATCGCCAATGGCGCTTGAAAAGAAGCGACAACTGATGATGAGCCACCACCAGAACCACCAGGAATTCGTTCGAGATCCCAAGGATTACGGCTCGGGCCGAAAGCTGAGAACTCGGTTGAAGACCCCATCGCAAACTCGTCGAGGTTAGTTTTGCCAAGAATCGGCAACATGGCTTTTCGCAACTTAGCCACAACCGTTGCGTCATAAGGCGGCAGCCAGCCCTCGAGCATTTTGCTGCCGGCAGTAGTCGGCGCATCTGTCGTGGTCAAGTTGTCTTTGACGGCGATTGGCACACCGGCCAGCTCGGCAAGGGGCTCGCCCGCCGCACGAAGTTCGTCAACTTGTTTTGCTGTGGCCAACGCCGACTCATTGTTGTGGTGCAAAAACGAGTGCACCGAATCGCCCACCGAGGCGATGCGATCAAGGTGCGCCTTAGTCACCTCAACAGCTGAAACCTCTTTGGTTGCCAGCAGCTGCGCCAATTCGCTAGCAGTTTTGCGGGTCAGATCTTGGCTCACGATTTACTCCTCATCCAAGATGGCGTTGACTTTGAAACGCCCCTGGGCCTGGTCAGGCGCACCAGAAAGGGCCTGCTCTTGGCTCAGTGAAGGCTCAACGACGTCGTCACGATAGACGTTAGACATCGCAATTGGGTGGCTGGTTGAAGGCGTCGAAGCATCAATCGCATTGCTGATCTTGGCAACAGAGTCAACGATTAGGGCCAATTGTTCGGTGAACCGAATAACTTCGTCTTCTTTTAGGTCAATTCGAGCGAGCGAGGCCAGATGCCTCACCAACTCTGGGGTTATGTCAGACAATATTTGGCCTTCGCGCTTGGTGGGTGCTGTGTTCTAAGTATATCGGGGGCTGCAATCATCGGCGCTCTCGGCTAGACTTTTGGGGGTTATTGGCTGGCGTTTGTGCAAAGCTGGCCGCAATAGGAGATTTGATGGAAGACGAGAACTTCGACATCGTTATGCGCGGCTATGACCGCGATCAGGTCGACAAGACCCTAGACGAGATGCGTCGCGAAATCGAGCACCTTTCGGGCTATAACGAAAGCTCTGCTGCTGAAATTGCTCTGCTCAAAGCCGAGGTTGAAAACGTCAAAGCCATCGCCGCAAACGGCCCTGGCAGTTACACCGCACTTGGCGCCCAGTTTGAGCAAACCCTGCGCCTTGCCGAAGAGCAGGCCAAAAAGATGTTGGCCGACGCGGCTCAAGATGCCTTGCGTATTCGCGAAGAAGCCAAGGGCGAATCAGAGCAGGTTAAAAGAACTGCCAAGGATCGCGCTGAGCGCGCAGCCCTTGAGGCAGAAATCAAGTTTGAAGAGGCTCGCCTCGAGGCTGACCGCAAGCATTCAGAGATGTTGAATGCTGCTGCAGCGAAGCTTGCAGAAGCTAACGAACGTATTCAGACCGCAGAGCGTGAAGCCGCGGCAATCAAGTCAGATGGTGAGCGCTTCGCTGCCGAACTGCGCGCTTCTGTGCACCGCGAGACCGAAGAAGCTCGCCGTCACGCCACCGACCTTAGCCAACGCACCGCTCAGGCACGAGTCGAGCTAGAGGCAGAGCTAAAGAGTCGACGCGACGAAGCCGAGCAAGAGGCCCTCAGAATTTATCAGGCAGCTGTTGCCCAGTCGCAGACTTTGACCGAAGAAGCTCAACGCAACCTGGCTGAGGCTTCTGCACGTTCGAACGAAATCTTGGCTGAGGCAGAGCGTGTTTCTCGCGAAGCCAGAGACACTCGCGACTCGATTCTTGAAGACTCTCAACGTCGTGCTACTAACCTGATTAACCAATCACGCCGTCGCGCTGAAACTTTGGCTCGTCGTGCCCAGGGTTATGCCGATAACGCGGTTAAAGATTCTCGTGAGCGCCTAACCAAGATCTCGGCTGAGCGCGAAGAAATTGGTGAGTTCTTAGATCAAATGCAAAAGCTCATGTCGACCGAGAACATGGTTCAGGTTGACGAGGCAGACAGCGAAACTCAAAACTAATTAGCTAGTCGACGAGTGAATTCTGCTTCGTCGATAACTTCGATTGACAATTCTTCGGCTTTAGCGAGTTTTGAACCGGCATTCTCGCCCGCTACAACAAATGCGGTTTTCTTAGAAACACTCGATGCAGGTTTGCCGCCGTTTGCAATGATTGCCTCTTCGATTTGTTCTCTTGTGTATTGTTTTAGTGAACCGGTGGCAACAATGCTCATGCCGGCAAAAACACCACCCGCTTCGGCCCCATCAGTTGGCCCTTGATGACCTGCAATTTCGAGTTCGACACCCGAGGCGCGCCAAGCCTCAACAATGTCGCGATGCCACTTGACTTGGTGCCAAGCAACAATAGATTGAGCAAGTATTGGCCCAACACCTTCAACTTGACTGAGCTCATCTTCAGATGCTGCAAAGATTCGATCAAGTGAGCCGAAGCGACTTGCCAGCGACCTGGCTGCTACAGGGCCAACGTGTCTGATCGACAAAGCGACAAGATATCGCCAAAGCGGCCGGTGTTTGGCCTCTTCAAGATTACGCAAAAGCTTTAGTGCGACCTCGGCAGGTGTGCCGTCTTTTTTCTTAAAGAAATCGACCACCTTAGGCTGCCCATCGGCATCTAGTTTTGGCAACCCAGTGTCAGCATCGAGCACAGTTGCTCTAATTGGCAAAAGTTCTTCGAGGGTCAAATCAAACAATCGAGCCTCAGATGAAAGCGGTGCAGTATTGGGTTCGAGCGGTTGTGTCAACGCAACGGCCGCAACATAACCAAGTGCCTCGATGTCGAGCACCGAGCGAGAACCGATGTAGGCAACGCGCTCACGCAACTGGGCCGGGCAAGACATCGCGTTTTGGCAACGAAGGTCGATATCGCCTTCACTTGCAGGTGCTAGCTCAGCGCCACAATCGGGGCATTTCTTGGGCATTATGAATGAACGTTCTGAACCATCGCGCAATTCAATTACTGGCCCCAGAATCTCGGGAATAACGTCGCCAGCTTTGCGAATCACTACGGTGTCGCCGATCAAAACACCCTTGGCCTTGACCACATCTTGGTTGTGTAGCGTGGCGAATTCGATCATCGAGCCAGCCACTTTGACGGGCTCAACCACGGCATAGGGCGTCGCTCGACCGGTGCGACCAACCGAGACCCTGATGTCGAGAAGTTTGGTGTTCACCTGTTCTGGCGCATATTTATAGGCGATTGCCCAACGAGGTGCGCGACTGGTGAATCCCAGTTGACGCTGGTTGCCAAGGTCATCAACTTTGACAACTACCCCATCGATTTCGTGCTCTATGTCGTGGCGATGTTCGCCATAGTGCTTGATGTATTCGATAACCCCTTCAATCGAATCTTCGACTTTGAACCTTGCAGAAGTTGGTAACCCCCAAGCTGCCAACAGCGCATATAAATCTGACTGGTTTTTGAACGGAGCATCGGGCCAAGCGCCAACGCCATGCACAAGCATTTTGAGCGGACGGCTTGCGGTGATCGCAGCATCTTTTTGCCTAAGTGATCCAGAGGCACAGTTTCTAGGATTCGCAAACGGCGCCTTGCCTTCGGAAATCAGATCGGCATTCAACTTTGCGAAGTCGGCGACGGCCAAATAGATTTCGCCACGGATTTCAATTTGAGCTGGCACATTGTCACCGTGCAGCACTCGAGGAATCGAGGCAATAGTGAGCACGTTCTGGGTGAC
>CAINTU010000087.1 GCA_903853515.1 uncultured Micrococcales bacterium
ACAATGCGACCAACTTTTTGGGCAAGCGCAGCGGCAGCGAAAGTTTGAGCCAGCTTTCGTTCGCTATCTTCGAAATTTGCTTTCTCGTGCAATGCGTGCATTAGGTAATAGACAACATCAACCCCGTGCAGGGCCTTACCGATTGCAACAGTGTCGTTCGCGTCGCCCTCAAAGATTTCAACCTGCTTGGCCCAGGTGTGCTCGGCTAAGCGGCTGGCATTTCGGGCGACCACGCGAACGCGGTATCCGTGTCTCAGCAACTCAGAAACCAGGCGGCCACCGATATAGCCAGTGGCGCCAGTCACTAGACACAGCGCCGGTTGCCCATCGGCTGCAAGTTTTAACGGCAGGCCCGCAGTGATGCCACCAGGCACTAGTTGAAACTTTCGCTAGGTAGATCTGTTGCGCCCGATTCGATTGCGTCGACGATTACTTTTGCAACGTGAGCGGGTGACATGCCGGTTGCAAAGGCTGGGGCTGTGCCAAAGAGTGGTCTTGTGGCAAGGCCGGTTTCGGTGTGGCCTGGGCGAGCGTCGATTACCCTGATTTTCTTTCGACGGTTTTCTTGGGCAAAAGTTTTGAGCCATACCGAGTGGGCGGTTTTGCTCGCGGTGTATGCAGACATTCCAGGGAATACCTTTTCGGCAACCACGCCTGTGATCGAGGCTACAAACGAGCTCTCTGAGTCAGCGCGCAAAATTGTTGAGAGCGAGGCGATTAGCTGTGCCGGGCCAAGGTGGTTGATTTGCATCAGGTCGAAAGCATCGGCAGCTGTTGTGTCGTTTATGAGCCCAAAGCCGACACGGCCAGCTGCCATCACAATGCCGTCGAGTTCGATGCCTGTCGTAGCTACCTCTACAAAAAGTGGCATAAACGACATCTCGTCGGCTAAGTCGACCGCGAATTTCTGCTCGACCACAGCAGGCACATTTGCAAGGCTTGCCTCGCTCGATGCGGTGCCAAGCACTTTTGCCCCGCGAGAGTGCAGTTCTTGGGCGATTTGGCCACCTAAGACTCCGCTAGCACCTATAACCAATACGTTTTTGCCATTCAGACTCATGAGGCAAGTCTAGGCAGAGCAAGTAGGCACTTTAGGCACTCTCACAGCAATATTCGGTCGACTTAGTTGCACAATAGAACTGAGAGAAAGAAGGTGAACATGTCTGAAGAAAAGAAGTGCAAGTGTGGCCACAGCTGTGGCTGCGCCGGCAAGAAGTAACCCTATTTATACGATGCTTTGCTGCCATTGCGGTTAGCCAAAACAAAAATCGCAATGGCAGCTATAAGCGCCAACGATACATTTAGCGTTCCCCAATTTATGCCGCCACGATACAAGATCTGTCTTCAACAAAACTTGTGCAAAAGTGCCAACAAAAATCTATTTCGAATGATTAAGTGTGTTTTGTGAGCGCACCAATTCGGCATAAGCGCCGTCAGCTGCTAGCAGTTCAGCGTGTGTGCCTCGCTCGACAATCTCGCCATGTGCCATAACGAGAATTTGATCTGCATTCACCACGGTCGACAAGCGGTGGGCGATAGCGATTGTGGTGCGATTGGCCGTGGCTGCATCTAAGGTTGCCTGAACGATGCGTTCGCTATTGGTATCCATGGCGCTTGTTGCTTCGTCAAGAATCACGACAGGCGGATCTTTGAGCAACACACGGGCAATCGCGATGCGCTGTTTTTCACCACCAGAAAGTCGATAGCCGCGCTCGCCAACCATCGTCTCGTAACCCTTCGGGAACCCCATAATCACGTCATGAATGTTCGCGGCCTTGGCTGCCGCTTCGATTTCTTGTTGCGACGCGCTCGGCTTTGCATAGGCGAGGTTTTCGCGAATCGTGTCATAAAACAGATAAGTCTCTTGGTTCACGATGCCGATGCGATCAATCAACTCTTCTTGATTTAGTTCGCGCACGTCTGTGCCGCTGAATTTGACGCTGCCAGAACTCACATCATAAAACCGCGGAATCAAATAGCTGACAGTCGTTTTGCCTGAACCAGATGCGCCAACAAGTGCAACATATTGCCCAGGATGAACGTCAAACGACACGTTCTTAAGCGTCGGCTCGGTGTCAACGCCCGTCTCGGGGTAGGCGAAGGTGACGTTCTCGAATGAAATTGAGCCGAGCTGGGTGAGGTCGAGGTGCTTTGGTGCTTCAGGATTCTTGATCGCAGGGCGCAGGTCGAAGTATTCGAAGATGCGGGCAAACAGCGCCTGCGAGGTTTGCAGATCGAGGCTTACGGTCAATAGGTTCATCATCGGGAACAAAAGCCTGGCCTGGGCGGTGGTGAAGGCAACCACTGTGCCGATGCTGATTGGGTCGGCATGCAAAATCAGGTAACCGGCGCAAAGATAAATCACTGCCGGAATAGATGACATAAAGACCTGAACTGTTGCGAAGAACGTTTGACCACTCATCGTTTGGCGAACTTGCAAACCGATTTGGTTCTTGTTTTCGTTCTCATAGCGCTGAACTTCGCTGGCCTGACGACCAAAGCTCTTGGCTAGCAGGATTCCGCTTACACCAAGAGATTCTTGGGTGATTGACGACATCTCGCTGAGCGAGTCTTGGGTCTTGCTCGCAATCTTGGCGCGCACCTGGCCCACTCTGCGCTGCAACAGCACCATAAGCGGCAAAACAATCAGTGCCACAATTGTCAGCTGCCAGCTAAGTAACAACATCGCAACCATCGAGGCGAGCACGGTCACTGTGCTGCCAAGCAGGCTGCTAACAGTGTTGCTCAACACACCGGCAACGCCACCAACGTCGTTCGACAGGCGAGATTGAATTGCGCCGGTCTTCGTTTTGGTGAAAAAGGCGAGTTCCATCGATTGCAGGTGAGCAAACATGCGCACACGCAGAGAGCCCATAACCTTATTGCCCACACTCGAAGTCAGGTAGGTCTGCCAAATGCCCAGCGAAGATGCCAACAACCAAATGCCGATCATGCTGAACACAAAGGTTGTCAGAATGCCAAGATTCGGGTGACCGCTGGAGGGGAATAATCCTTGGTTAAAGGCGCCTTGAATCAAAAGCGGCGGCAACACTGAAAGCCCAGCGCCTATAAGCACCAGAGCAATAGTGCCGGTAAGCGATTTAGCGTGCGGCTTGAACAGCTCAAAAATGCGACCGAGCAGATTGTCGATCTTTGGTGCCTCGGCGTTACGTGCTCTGATTTTGTCTGGATCGCTCGAGAACCGACCCATTGGGCCACCGCCATGCATGCTCATGTTGGCAAGTCTATTCGGGCTATAGCTTTGCTATTTCGCGATCGATTGGGGCATGGGCTTTCATCGAGAGCTCTGATTTGAGGCGGTCGACAAGAGTCTCTGATGCTCCTGCTTCACCATGCACTACAAACACTTGGGCAGTGGTGGCGGCGGCCGGTTTGATCCAAGCAATTAGTTCATCAGCATCGGCGTGAACCGAGAAGCTTTCAATCTGCTCGATCTCGGCGCGCACAGGCACCATTTCGCCGTGCATTTTGACCTCTTTGGCGCCGTCGGCCAAAGTGCGACCCCTCGTGCCAATCGCTTGATAACCAACCAACACAACTGAGTGCTTAGCTTGCGGCAGCATTTCGCGCAGGTGGTGAACGACACGGCCGCCGGTGGCCATGCCACTAGCCGAAATTATTATGCAGGGTTGCTGCGGGTTATTGATCGTCTTTGACTCTTCGACGCTGGTTAGTTCAACGAGGTTGCCGGCGTCAAAAGGGTCTTTGCCATGCCAGGTGGCGGCGATCTCTGGCCTTATCTCGGCTGAGGCTTCGTCGATCGCCTCACGATAAAACGAGAGTGCTTTTAGCGCCATTGGCGAATCTGCATAGACCTTCAGGTTCTCAATCTTTGCGCTCTCGATCAATTCACGCAGCCGCACCAAAATAACTTCGGTGCGATCAACTGCGAAAGCAGGAATCAAAACAGACCCACCGCGTTCAACCGTGCGGTTGATTATGTTTTCTAGTTTGTCGGTTGTTGGCGCGTGCTCGCGGTCGCCATAAGTCGACTCGGTGATGATTGCATCGTATTGACCCTCAGGTATCAAATCAGGGGCAGCCAAAAGTGGATGCGCCTGGCGACCGAGGTCACCCGTAAACAAAAGCCGTTTGCCAAAGAATTCGACAAGCAAAAATGCCGAGCCAAGAATATGGCCGCTGTTCATGAAAGTGACGAAAGTCTCTTTGGCTATCTGAATGCGTTCGTGAAAGGGGTGCGTTTCGAATGCAGCGACCGCCTTCATCGCATCGGCTTCGGTATAAAGCGGCTTTGGCGGATTATGTTTTGAGAAGCCCTTTTTGGCAGCCCAAGCGGCATCCTCGGTCTGAATTCGGCCTGAGTCAGTCAGCACAACCTCTGCCAGTTTTGCTGTGAACTCTGTCGAGTGAATTTTGCCTGCGAAGCCTTCTTTGACGAACTTCGGCAGATATCCGCTGTGATCTAGGTGGGCGTGCGTCAAGATTGCCGCATCGATAGACGCTGGCTCGATCGGCAAGGCATCCCAGTTGCGAAGGCGCAATTCTTTAAGACCTTGAAAGAGACCGCAGTCGACCATTACTTTTGTATCGCCACAGCTGAGCAAGAATCGGCTGCCTGTGACTGTTCCGGCCGCGCCTAGAAACTGGATGGTTGGCTGGTTCGCGTCGAATTTCTGCATGGCTTGAGTTTAGGGCAACCTCATTTGGCGCGCTCTTGCAGGGCAATAAAGTTGAATCAACACATCGAGAGGGTCAGCGCATGTTGTCGAAGCACCGTTCAGTTGTTTATACCCGTGGGGGCGGCGCCGCAGCAAGTCAGCCGCTGGCGGTTTCTGCAGCGCTTGAGATTTTGCGCGAAGGCGGCAGCTTCATTGACGCCGGCATCGCACTTAGTGCGGTTATCTCGGTGGTTGAACCCGGTGCCTCGC
>CAINTU010000088.1 GCA_903853515.1 uncultured Micrococcales bacterium
CTGAATCTCATTGGCGTTTTAACTGGGCGAGGCATTTTGAAGGGTTGGCGAGTGGCGCTTTTAGCAATCGCGGTAATCGCAGCTATCGCCACACCGGTTTCTGACCCGATGAGCATGCTCTTGCTGATGATTCCACTTGCGTTTTTGTATGCACTCTCTGGTGTCATCGCTCTTGCAAACGACAAAGCAAAAGCCGTGCGCAGACCGAAGCTGGTTGAACCAAGCGCAAGTGCTCTTTCGTGAATCAAGAGCTCAGCGCTGCCGAGCGCTACGCGAGATCAAAGCAAAATCGTGCCAACCCCTCACTTCAGTCGTTCATCGAACAACTTGATTTTGGTCTCGACGATTTTCAAGATAGAGCCTGCCGTGCGGTCGCCGCAGGCAAATCGGTTTTAGTTGCGGCGCCAACTGGTGCGGGCAAGACTGTGGTCGGCGAGTTCGGCATCCACCTAGCTCTAAATAGCGGCCTTCGAGTTTTTTATACAACGCCTATCAAAGCGCTCAGCAACCAAAAATACGCAGAACTCGTAAAGCGCTATGGCACACATCGAGTCGGGCTGCTTACTGGCGACAGCAACATAAATGGTGATGCAGATGTGGTGATTATGACCACCGAAGTTTTGCGCAACATGATTTATGTGAATTCGAGTGCACTAACTAACCTTGGCTTCGTCATCATGGATGAAGTGCATTACCTGGCCGACAGGTTTCGCGGTGCGGTCTGGGAAGAAGTGATTCTGCACTTACCCAAAGACGTCAAAGTCATTTCTTTGAGTGCAACCGTTTCGAACGCAGAAGAGTTTGGCGCTTGGCTCGATGAGGTTCGTGGTGACACAGAAGTAATCGTTTCTGAACATCGCCCAGTGCCGTTGAGCCAGCATGTGTTATTCGGCACCGAACTGATGCCACTATTCGACGGGTCCAAAGATTCCGCTCGGGTCAACACCGAACTTGTGCAACAGCACGCCAATAAATTGCGTCAACCCATCAACAAACCCACTCGCGGCCGGCGCGGGTATCCTGGGCTGCAAAATAACAATGCCGCAAAAATTTATCGCGCGTCTAAAGCCGAGATTGTCGACATTCTTGATGAAGCAGATTTGCTGCCAGCAATCTTTTTTATTTTCTCGAGAGCGGGCTGCGAGGCTGCGGTAAAGAATGTTTTGGCTGGTGGAATCAGGCTGACTAAACCAGAAGACAAACAAATTATTCGTCGAATTGCCGAAGAGAAATGCGCAGCAATAGCCGACGAAGATTTGTCAGCCCTCGGGTACTTCGAATGGCTAAATGGCCTAGAACGCGGAGTGGCGGCGCACCACGCAGGCATGCTGCCGGCGTTCAAAGAGGTCGTAGAAGAGCTTTTTCTGCGCAAGTTGGTCAAAGTTGTCTTTGCCACCGAAACACTGGCTCTTGGCATCAACATGCCGGCAAGATCTGTCGTTCTAGATCGTCTCGATAAATTCAACGGTGAATCGCGAGTGCAAATTACTCCTGGCGAATACACTCAGCTCACCGGTCGTGCCGGGCGCCGAGGCATCGATGTTGAAGGGCACTCGGTTATTCAGTGGGCAGCCAACCTAGACCCCAATGTTGTTGCTGGTCTGGCATCGAAACGCACCTACCCGCTTAATTCTTCTTTCAGACCTACCTACAACATGGCAGTGAACCTCGTTGACGCCTTTGGTCGCAAGCGTGCCCGTGAAGTGCTTGAGACCTCATTCGCCCAGTTCCAGGCCGATCGCTCTGTCGTTGGGTTGGCTCGTGGCATCAAAGACCGCCAAGAGGCATTATCTGGTTATGCAAAAGCGATGGAATGCCATCTAGGAAACTTCGAACAGTATGCCCAAATTCGACGTGACATTAGTGATTTAGAAAAACAGCTCGCGCAGGCTGGTAGGGGCGGGCGGGCAAAGGATATTCGTCAGACAAAGGGGCGGGCGAGCTTAGAGCGCAACATCAACGAATTAAAGCGCGAGTTGCGGGCACACCGTTGCCATCAGTGCCCTGATCGCGAGGCGCATGCCCGCTGGGCTGAACGCTGGCACAAACTCGACCGTGAAATATCAGCTGTGCTAAAGCAAATCGATTCAAGAACAAACCAGGTCGCAAAAACTTTTGACCGCATCTGTGATCTGCTAATCGAACTCGATTACTTAGCGCCCGATAGCGAAGGTGACTTAGAGGTAACCGAGGCAGGTTCTCGGCTTTCTAAAATCTATGGCGAGCGCGACCTTTTGGTTACCGAATGCATTACTCGAAACATTTGGCAAAAACTCGACGCCCCAAGCCTTGCCGCGCTTGTAGCGACACTGGTTTATGAATCACGCCGCGACGAAGAAGATCTGCAGCCGCGACTGCCACGCGGTGAGTTCGCTCAAGTTTTTGCCGAGACCGAAGAAATCTGGGATCAGCTTGAAGAGATTTCAGCCAGGCACAAGCTCTTGAAAACAAGTGCGCCAGACCCTTCAATTTGCCTGCAGATTAGCCGTTGGGCGAGTGGTGCAACGCTTGATTCGGTGTTGAGAGGCTCTGACCTGTTGGCTGGCGATTTCATTCGATTCACCAAACAGATAATCGACTTGCTAGAGCAAATCGCCCAAAACAGCACCTCAAAATTGGCTGAAACAGCCAACGAAGCCATCGACAAAGTCAAACGTGGCATCGTCGCCTATTCCTATTACGCTTAACTTGTTATGAATAAATCACCGCTCACCTGGCTTAGAACGACTAACTCGTTTTGGGCGAAGGCGCTAATCGGCGCTGTGGGCGGGGCTTTGGCCGGCTTGGCTTATCCAAGGTTTGATCTTTGGTATTTGACCTATCTTGGTTTGCCGCTTGTGCTCATTTCACTTCACCGACTTGGCCTTTTTAGGTCTCTCTGGGTCGGCACAATCGCGGGCACCGCTTTTTATTGCATTCAACTCACATGGATTTCTCTTTACCTAGGGCCAATTCCACTTATCGCGCTTTCAATAATGGAAGGCCTGTTTTTTGGCCTCGGCGCAGTTGGCATTTCGTTAGCTTGGCGTTTTATCGATCAGCGAAACCTGGGCAGACGAGCAGCATTTTTGACCGCCGCCATCATTGCCACAATTTGGGTGGGGCGCGAATATCTGAGCGGGCATTTTCCGTTCAGTGGTTTTCCTTGGGCAAGAATTGGCGTATCGCAGGCAGATACTCCGCTCGCGAATTTGGTTTATTGGGTAGACATCGCAGGCCTTAGTTGGCTCATTGTTTATGTTTGTTCGCTTTTGACGTTGCGCTTCATTTCGGCGCCGCCCTCTGGGGCTGGTTTGGCAAAGCGGGTCGCTAACTATGCACCGGTTTTAGCCTGCGGTTTGGCTCTGTATCTCGCAGCAGTTGCCACAGTAATACCGGTTGGTGCGCAGTCGGGCACAATGAATATTGCTGCCGCTCAAGGCAATGCCAATGCTGGTTTGTTTGCCATTAATCCGCCAGGTTCGATTCTTTTGAAGCACCTAGCGGTAAGTCGCAAATTGCTCGCAACCGCTAAAGTTCCTATCGATGTCATGGTTTGGCCAGAGAACGCATCTGATCTTGACCCAATTTCAATGCCGCGGGTGCATCAGGTGCTCAATAGTTTCGTGAAAAACGAACTAAAGGGAACCCTCATTTTTGGCACCAAAACAATTCGCGACAACAAGCTCTATAACGAAGTCGTCGAATGGACACCCGCTGGTGGGGCAGTCGACTGGTATGACAAGAAGATTCCGGTGCCATTTGGCGAATACGTTCCTAATCGTTCGTTCTTTATGTCGTTAGCGCCCTCGCTGATTGGCATGATTGTCTGGGATATGAGCCCTGGCACCCGTGACGGCATCTTTGAAACACCAAAAGGCAAACTTGGTAGCCTCATTTGTTTCGAAGTTGTCTTTGACGAACTGAGCGCCGATTTGGTTGACGGGGGAGCAGAGGCGCTTCTGGTTCAAACCAATAATTCAGATTTCGGCCACAGCGACGAGACTTTTCAACAGGTCGCCGTATCTCGACTGAGGGCGATTGAAACCGGCCGCAGCGTGGTGGCCGTTTCGACAGTTGGAGTTTCGGCGATTTATAGACCTGATGGCACTACTCAAAAAATGCTGCCGGTATTCAAACCAGGCGCAATGGTTGATAGCGTAGCCCTTAGAACATCTAAAACCCCTGCAATGATTTTTGGTCGCTACATTGAGATTGTTAGCTTTTTCGCTGCGCTCTTGCTTGTGCTGATCTCTGCAATCGCAATCACCGCAAGAAAGTTCAAAAAACATTGAAGACCCTAGTTATTACTCCGACCTACAACGAGGCCGGCAACATTCGCACGGCTGTGTCTAAATTATTCGAATTCAATCATGATCTTGACTTGCTGATTGTTGACGACTCGAGCCCAGACGGCACCGGTCAAATTGCCGATGAACTTGCTGCGTCGAACCCAAGAATCCATGTCTTACATCGCAAAGTGAAAGATGGTTTAGGCGGGGCATACCTGGCCGGCTTTGCGTGGGCTTTTTCAAAAAAATATGAGTTCGTCGTTGAGATGGATGCCGATGGCAGCCACAGGGCAGAAGACCTGCCGAAACTCTTGGCGATTGCTGGCAACAACGACTTGGTTATCGGTTCAAGATATGTTCGCGGCGGCAAGACGGTCAACTGGCCCTTTTATCGCAAATGGCTATCACGCGGTGGCAACATCTATGCACGCTTGATGCTAGGCGGCAAGCTCAATGATATGACTGCCGGATTCCGTGTTTTTCGTTCTAGCTTTCTGCAGCGTTTAGATCTAACTGCTATCAACGCCAGGGGTTACTCGTTTCAAATCGAAATGGCCTATCGCACACTGCGCTCTGGCGGTCGCGCGGCAGAGGTGCCAATCACTTTTGTCGAACGTGAAATTGGTGATTCAAAAATGAGCACAAACATAGTCGTCGAGGCTCTAATTTTGATGACTAAGTTCGGCTTCGAGCGCCTAACCAAACGTTCAAAAAACTAATTTAGAAATTTAGCTGTCTTTGTCGGCTTTGCCTTTGGCGCGACGCACGCGCAGGGCAGCCAAACGTTCTGCTAACAACTCTTCTAGTTCCTCACGAGATCTGCGCTCAAGCAACATCTCATAGTGAGTGCGTGCAATTTTCTCGATAGGCGCCTCATTGATGACGCTGCCATCAGCAGCCAGCAGAACCGCAGTGTTTGAGCAAGATTTGCAGGTCCAAGTGTCAGGAGCTTCTGCATCTGCAGAAAAGAAAACATCGGTCAAATGGCTGTTGGCACATTTATATTTGTAATTGGTGCGTTCAGAATAGGCGATACCGATTTCGCTCTCGAGAGACTGTGCGCCGAGTCGCATGCCACGCATGGTTGGTTGTGCCATTTTGGCGCCTTTCGTTTGTGATCGCATTAAGCGAGCTCATTTAGACAAACTACTTAGTCAGCCATATTCTTCCTCAAAGTTTTGCACACTTCTTCAACGCAAAGTTGCAACTATGAGTTTTACATCGTCGGTAACGATTCCCGCGGCGCCGATTGAAACTAGTTTTTTGGCTTGTTCAGCCGAATTGATTACCCAAAAATGAGTTTCGACGCCAAGTTTTCTGAGACGCAAAATCATTCGCTCATCTGCAAAATTTATAAAAGCTTGCTTAACCGGCACTTGCAGAGCGATTGAGCCATCAAGCGCGGCGCTTAGCCAGGCGGTTGGCAGATTCAGCTTGCAAATCAACCAGCACAAAATGGCTGTTTGAGCCGAGCCAGATTTTGCGACTTTTTGTCGAAGCAAATTGTGGGTTGCCCTCGATCTTCTCGAACTAAAACTTGAAACGAGAACCCGATTGAATCCTTCGACTTCATTTATAAATTCAGCTGTTGGCTCGCAGGCTGCCTCATGTTTGATATCCAAATTGAATTTTGCATCAGGCAGTTCTGTGAATGCATCGCGAAGCGTGGCTACCTCAAAATTTGCCGCTCGACAAATTCTTTGCACTTCTTCAAAATCCAAATCGGCTACATCTTCTTTGCTGCCGCCGAGACGCAGCAAATTGCCATCATGCAACAAAATCGCGATTCCGTCTTTGGTCGCACGCACATCGGTTTCGATATAGTCAGCGCCAAGGGCTAATGCTTCGCGAAACGCTGCGATAGTGTTTTCGATTCGATGTTCACCGGTTGAACCTCGATGAGCAAATATGCGTGGCGTCGCTGAATCGAAGTAACTCATCTTGGTTGCCTTTCTTGGCGGGTTGACTGGCCTAGTCTGAACAAGTGCAAAATCGATCTTTAGCTAGGCGCCTCTTTCGCCTTTGCCTTGGTCTCTATCTTTACGGTTGGGGACTTGCTTTGTTGATTCACGCTCACATTGGCGTGCCGCCCTGGGATGTGCTCACCCAAGGATTGCAGGCGAAGCTTGGAATCACTTTTGGTCAGGCAGCGGTTTTGACCAGCGTTGTCGTGCTTATGCTTTGGATTCCGCTGAAGCAAAAAATCGGAGTTGGCACTCTTTTGAACGCTGTTTCAATTGGCCCACTGGCTGATTTAGTGACACCGTTGCTACCTAAACTCGATGGCTTTTTGCAACAGTTGCTTTGCCTTACGGCGGGACTTTTAGTTGTCGCCGTTGCCGCTGGTCTCTATATCTCAGCCGAGCTTGGTGCAGGCCCGCGTGATGGCCTCATGGTCGCGCTTACCCGAGTGGCGAAACGTCCATTTTGGATCGTGCGAACCCTCGGTGAGGGCACTGTTTTGTTGACAGGTTATCTATTAGGTGGCAACGCTGGCATCGGCACAGCGATTTTTGCGGTCAGTATTGGTTATATGATGCAAACTTCGATGAAATTCTTCGGTTTTGACCCTAAAAAGGGAGCAAAATCGACAAATTCGGCAGAAATTGCTAAAAATGCCGGTTTTGCCATACCGAGTGGGGAAGTAGCAACCAGTTCTGAAGAGCACAGCGGGATCGAGTAAGCATGGCGCTCACCCACACAAAGCACCGAGAAACCGCACGTGTCATTCTTGCGAACGGCTCCGGCAAGGTCTTTCTGTTGCTGACCCATTTTGACCCAGAGGTAGGCCTGCCGCCTCGTTGGTTGAGCCCTGGCGGTGGAATCGATGCTGGCGAACAAATACCGGCTGCGGCAATTAGAGAGCTTTTCGAAGAAACCGGGTTGAGCGTCACGGCAGACCAACTGGGCGGGCAAATTTGGCAAACCTCAGGCGAATGGCTCTGGGCTGACGGCAAATCGTTTCACACCTTTGTCGATCATTTTTTTCTTCTTGTGGTCGATGGCTTTGATGCTGAGGCGCTAGATAAGTCGGGCTGGACTACAGACGAGCACCGGGATGTGCTCGAATACCGAATGTTTGACGTTGCCGAACTTTCAACGTTAGAAAACCTGGTTGGTCCGCCAGAGCTGATTGAATATTTGCAGAGTGATACATTCGCAGAACTTTATAAAAGCACCAGGGTCACAAGCTTCGAGTCACTCAGAAGGGCAAGCTAGCAATCTGGTCACACAGACAGCTCATACGAGGCTAACTCTGCACAACCTGACCCTCTCAGGCAATTTCCCCTTGCGCCGATAATGAACATTATGTCAAGTAATGTTTTATTGGTGCTTAGGGCTCATACCCCGGGTATCTAACTATTTGTGGCGTTAGCCCATTGCTCAAACTTTGCGGCTGCGCGCCCGTCGTTGATGATCGACAGAGCGCCGGCAAAGTTTTGCTTCAGGGCTTCAAGGTAATCAAAATCGTTGACGCTTATGCCAGATTTTGACAACGCAAAAACGCTCATTCCGGCAGCTGCATTCAAAGCCACTATCTCGCCTACTGCCGAATTGGCTGAGCCACCTGCAAAAAGCGCCTTCGCGATCTGGGCATTCTCGGCTGCCTCGCCACCAATTAGATCTGCAATTGAAGCCTTGTCGATGCCTAGATCCACTGGATTAAACAACACCTGACGAATCTCACCGTTACTGGTAATCCACAGATCGCTTGGGCCTGTGGTTGTGAGTTCGTCGAGGCCGTCTGAGCCCCTAAAAACAAAGGCTGTGCGGCCTTTTTGCTGCAAAACTTGGGCCATAACAGGCGCCATCTGTGCGTTGGCGACGCCAAGAGCTGTCGCAGTTGGCTGAGCCGGGTTCGCCAAAGGTCCTAAAAAGTTGAAAATCGTTGGCACGCCCAGTTCTTTTCGCACCGCACCCACGTTCTTGAGCGCTGGGTGGTGTGCCGGGGCAAAAAAGAATGCCACACCAACCTGGCTAAACACCTCGGCGAGTTTTTCCCCCGTCAAATCAAGGTTCAGGCCTGCGGATTCAAGCATTTCACTGGATCCCGTGCGGCCAGATGCTGATCTGCTGCCGTGTTTCAGCACAGGAATCCCTGCAGCAGCAGCAACCACAGCCGCCATCGATGAGATGTTTACCGTGCCTAGCTGATCACCGCCCGTACCAACGATATCCAAGGCGTCACTCGGCAATTTCGGGTGAACCGAATGCGCCAACAAGACATCGACCATTGCCGAAATCTCGGCCGCGGTCTCGCCTTTTGAGCGCATGCCGACCATAAAGCCAGCCATTTGCGCCGGCGTGGCGCTTGCGGTCATCATGCTTTCAGTTGCCCAACTGATTTCTGACGAGCTCAGCTGCGTTTTGGCAATCAATTTGCCAAGGATGTTGGGCCACGTCAGCTCGTTATGCATAGCGCAAGTTTAGCCAAGTTGATTCTTTAGATTCTGCAAAAAATTGCCTTAAAACCTAGCGAACCACGCTCAAATGGCGCATCGAGTGGGGTGTGTCGGGTTAGGATTGGAACATGTCTGCTGCTCCCCTGACAAGCCCCCACATCAACCGCCCAAGTGCAACTTCTGTTGGCACAATCGTGTGGTTGGGTAGCGAAGTTATGTTCTTCGCGGCTTTGTTCGCAATGTATTTCAGCTTGCGCGCCAACAGCCCCGCTATCTGGGCCATCGATACGGCCAAGCTCAACATTCCTATGGCTCTAACCAACACTTTGGTGCTGGTTGCATCGTCTTTCACCGCCCAATTTGGCGTTTTCGCGGCTGAGCGTATGCAACCTCGCGCAACCGGTTGGTCACCAGTCAAATGGGGCATGGTTGAGTGGTTCTTTTTGAGCTATGTGATGGGCGCAATCTTCGTCTCAGGCCAGGTGTGGGAATACGCAAACTTGGTCTCAGACGGTGTCATGCTCTCAAGCAATGCCTATGGTTCTGCGTTTTATATCACCACCGGCTTCCACGCTCTGCACGTTACCGGCGGTTTGATTGCTTTCTTGCTCGTTATCGGCAGAACTTTTGCTGCCAAAAAATTTGGGCACAAAGAAGCCACCACTGCGATCGTCGTGTCTTATTACTGGCACTTTGTTGACGTCGTGTGGATCGGCCTGTTCCTAATCATTTACGTACTTAAATAACCACTACCAAAGCGAAAGAGCGAATGGCTAAGCGCAATGTAAGTGGACTGCGACGCAGTCCATTAGCAGCAAAAATTGTTATCGTGGCAGCCCTGTTGACAGTTGGCGGCACCTATTCAGCGGTCACCTCTGCCCTAGCTACGCAGAGCAGCACTGCCGGTTATACGCAAGACCAAAAAGATCTCGGCCACAAGTTGTTCTTGGCTAACTGTGCTAGTTGTCACGGCAAGAACGCCGAGGGCACTGCGAACGCGCCAAGCTTGATTGGCGTTGGTGCCGCATCGGTTGACTTCCAAGTTTCTACCGGACGCATGCCTGGTGCGGCTTCTGGCCCACAACTTCAGGTAAAGCCAGTGCAGTTCACCCAGGCTCAGATTGATGCAATGGCTGCCTATGTCAGCTCACTCGCTCCTGGTCCGGCGGTGCCAGATGCCTCGGCAACCGCACCTAACGGCGATGTCACAAAAGGTGGCGAACTTTTTAGAATCAACTGCGCGATGTGTCACAACGCAGCAGGTGCCGGTGGTGCTCTCACCGAAGGCAAATATGCGCCTAATCTTATGCATTCATCTGGCAAAACCATCTATGAGGCTATGATCGTCGGTCCTCAGAACATGCCGGTTTTCAACGACGCCAACATCACACCGGCAGAGAAAAAAGACATCATCACCTACTTGACCTATCTGCAAGATCACCAGTCGGCAGGTGGCAATGACCTGGGTAACCTCGGCCCAGTTGTTGAAGGTCTTCTTATTTGGTTAGGCGCTCTTGGCCTAATCGTGGCAATCACCGTATGGCTTGGCGCCAAGTCAAACTAAGGCAGAGAGAATAAATTGAGCGACAACTCTAAAGACCTCGCAACGGTAACGTCACCGTATTCAGATCATGAATACCCAGCCGGTCTTGCGAACGTATCTGACGACAAAGTGACCGACCCAGGCATCGAGCCGCACCGCGTTCGCATGACCGACAAGAGCAAAAAGCACGAAAAAGCTGCTGTTCGACAGGTTGCCGCCTTGTTTTTCTTGTCGATGTTCGGCAGCGCATTTGCGCTCTACGCATACTTTGCATTCCCAATCGATGCGAACCTAGATACGGTCAGAAACAACACACTTTTCCTCGGTTTGGGTATCACCCTGGGATTATTCGGCATCGGCATCGGTGCAGTGCACTGGGCGAAGACACTCATGCCTGATGCTGAAGTTTCTGAAGAGCGTCACCTAACCCGTGGTTCAGAGGCAAAACGTGCCGCTGCAATCGAGATTTTGGCGCTTGCCAACCAAGAATCTGGTTTCACTCGCCGCAAGCTGATCCGTCGCAGCCTCTATGGCGCTCTGGCCTTGTTCCCGTTGCCGGGCATCATCATATTTGGCGATCTTGGTCCGAACCCGGCTAATTCATTGCGTCACACCTTCTGGGCAAACGGCACAAAGTCGAAGCCATTGCGTCTAACCAAAGATCCAGATGGTGCTCTAATCAAGGCTTCAGATGTCACTGAGGGCTCGGTTTATCACGTTATTCCTGAAGGCCTAACCGAAGATAACCCTCGTTATCTCGAAGAGAAGTCAAAGGCAGCCGTTCTATTGGTGCGCGTTGACCCTAAAGACCTTAACGAGGCGGCTGACCGCAAGGGTTGGTCTTATGACGGCATCGTTGCTTACTCAAAGATTTGCACCCACGTGGGTTGCCCCGTTGCTCTCTATGAGCAAGAGACTCACCACCTGCTGTGCCCTTGTCACCAGTCAACTTTCGATTTGAATAACGGCTGCAAGGTTATCTTTGGCCCAGCCACTCGCCCGCTGCCACAGCTGCCGATCACCGTTGACAAAGACGGCTATCTGATCGCCCAGAGCGACTTCCATGAACCAGTCGGTCCAAGCTTCTGGGATCGCGCGGCTAAGACTAACTCGAACGGTATTGAGGGATAACAGTGACTACAACAGCCCCAAGTCGCCAAAAGAACGGCTTTCTAGCCGGCACTGCTAACTATGTCGATGAGCGCGTCGGCGTTGCCGGAATCCTGAAGGAATTCGGACGCAAGATCTTCCCTGACCACTGGTCATTCATGCTCGGTGAAGTAGCGCTCTATTCGTTCCTCGTATTGCTGCTTTCGGGCACATTCTTGACGTTCTTCTTTCAGCCAGCAATGACGATGGTGCACTACGACGGTGTCTATGCACCGCTCAAGGGCGCGCAGATGTCGGTTGCCTATGCATCTAGCCTCGACATCACCTTCCAGGTGCGAGGCGGTCTTTTGATGCGTCAGGTGCACCACTGGGCTGCCCTTTTGTTCGTAGCTGCCGCTGGTTTGCACATGCTTCGAGTTTTCTTCACAGGCGCTTTCAGAAAGCCTCGCGAGCTTAACTGGGTTGTCGGTTTCGTGCTTTTCGTTTTGGGCATGGCTGCCGGCTTTACCGGCTACTCGTTGCCCGACGACTTGTTATCTGGTAACGGTCTTCGAATCATCGATGGAATGATCAAGGGCGTGCCATTCATAGGCCCATGGATTTCGTCGCTGCTCTTTGGCGGCGAGTTCCCTGGCGATAACATCGTGGCTCGCCTCTACAGCTTGCACATCATGTTGATCCCTGCCTTGATTCTCGTGTTCCTAGCTGTGCACTTGTTTATGCTCGTGATTCACAAGCACACCCACTACTCTGGCCCTGGCCGCAAAGACACCAACGTTGTTGGTTACCCACTGATGCCTGTTTATGTTGCCAAAGCCGGTGGCTTCTTCTTCATCGTCTTCGGTGTGATCATGCTGGTTGCTACCTTCTTCACCATCAACCCAATCTGGAACTACGGTGGCTATGACCCATCCCCTGTCTCGGCAGGTACTCAACCTGACTGGTATATCGGTTTCCTCGACGGTCTCTTGCGACTTGCGCCTACTGGCCTAGAGGTAATGGTTGGCGACAACACTCTGTCGATGAACATCCTTTGGCCAATGATCATCGGTATTGGATTCTTGCTCGTTGTAGCTATTTACCCGTTCATCGAAAACTGGGTAACTGGCGACAAGCGCGAACACCATGTGCTCGACCGCCCTCGCAATGCCCCAACCCGCACGGCAATCGGTGCCGCCGGCGTCACTATGTATGCCGTAATGTGGGCTGCTGCGTCGACCGACCTAATCGCGACAAACTTCAGAATGTCGCTTAACCAGGTGCTGCAAACCATGCAGATTTCTCTTTTTGTGTTGCCAATCGCAGCCTTTATCATCACAAAACGTGTTGCCCTTTCTTTGCAGCGCAAAGATCGCGAAATCGTTTTGCACGGGCGTGAATCTGGTCGCATCGTTCGCTTGCCTCACGGTGAATACATTGAGGTACACGAGCAGCTTGATGAGTTCGACCGTTACAAGTTGGTTGACTTCAAAGATTACAAGCCGACTTTGGCTCGTCCAAACGCTGCCGGCAAAATCACCCTCGGTGCAAGAATTCGCTCAGGCCTTTCTAAGTTCTATTTTGAAGATCGAATTGCGCCAGTGACCCAAACCGAATTGAACGAGGCCATTCATCACGCGCATGAACTGCATGACGAAGTTCAAAAGGCTATCGAAAACTAGCGACTCAGTAAGAATCTAGACAGTGCCCGCCATGAAAAATATTTTCGTGGTGGGCACTTCTGGTTCTGGAAAATCTACGCTTGGCGAATACCTCGCTA
>CAINTU010000089.1 GCA_903853515.1 uncultured Micrococcales bacterium
CCACTCAAGCTGCCGGCAACTGTCTCTGAAGAGTTCGAGCAAGAACTTATCGACTCGGTTGAAGAGTTTGGCGAGACAATCGCCCGCGAGGTTATGGTGCCCAGAATCGACATGGCGACCATTGATGCCGATGCCAGCCTCGATGATGCTCTAGATCTGTTTTTAAAGCACGGTCACTCAAGATTGCCTGTGATTAAAAAGAACGCCGACGACGTCAAGGGAATCCTCTATTTGAAAGATGTCGTGCGTCTGATGCACGAGCAACCCGAGAAGGCCGCAACGGCAACAGCCAAGTCGATTTCGCGCGATGCGATTTTTGTTCCCGAATCAAAACCTGTCGATGATCTTTTGCAAGAAATGCAGATTTCTTCGACTCACATCGCGATGATGGTTGACGAATATGGCGGGGTGGCCGGTCTTGCGACGATGGAAGACGTTATTGAAGAAATTGTTGGCGAGATTGCCGATGAATACGACCGCGACACGAATGCACTCGAAGATTTGGGCAACGGCACGGTTCGTGCGCTTGCAGTCACCTCACTGTTTGACCTTGGCGTGCATTTTGACCTTGAGCTAGAAGACGAAGATGTCGACAGTGTTGGCGGGTTTATGGCCAAGCAGCTTGGGCGGTTGCCTGGCCGAGGTGATGTTGTCGAAACTGCTGGTTTGCGTTTCGAAACCGAGCGCTTCGAGGGGCGTCGCAAAAGGTTGATTACAGTGTTGGTCACTGCCAATGCTGACTTAGAGGCTGCCAAGGCTGCCTTCGAAGAAGAAGGCAAATAATGGAATATCGCGCTGGGTTTATAAGCTTTGTTGGCCGCCCAAACGTAGGCAAGTCAACCCTTACAAATGCTTTGGTGGGCGAGAAAGTCGCCATCACCAGTTCTAAGCCGCAGACAACTAGGCGCGCGATTCGCGGTGTTGTGCACCGCGAACATGGCCAAGTCATCATCGTCGACACGCCTGGGTTGCACCGGCCGCGCACACTGCTTGGTCAGCGCCTTAACGATCTTGTTGAAAACACACTTGGCGACGTCGATGTGATTGGGCTTTGCATACCCGCGAACGAAAAAATCGGCCCGGGCGATGCCTTCATCAACGCGCAACTCGACAACTACCGTCGTGCAAAGTTGATTGCCATCGTCACCAAGACAGAACTCGTCTCGCGCGATCAACTAGCCGCCCAGCTTGTGGCAGTCTCAGAGCTGCGCGATTTTGCAGCGATTGTGCCTGTTTCTGCGGTTGAGGGTTCACAACTCGAAGACCTGCTCAATGTTGCCATCGGTTTGCTGCCGCTATCTGAACCGCTTTACCCGGCCGATGCGATCACCGAAGAAACAAATGAATCACGCATTTGCGAGCTAATCCGTGAGGCGGCTCTCGAGGGAGTTCATGATGAACTGCCGCACTCGCTAGCGGTAACCCTCGACGAGATGTCGCCGCGCGAGGATTCGGCGATCATCGACATCCATGCGAATTTGTGGGTCGAACGCGATAGCCAAAAGGGCATCATAATTGGCCACGCCGGCTCGCGTCTAAAGCAGATTTCAAGCGATGCTAGGGCACAAATCGAGGCGCTGCTTGGCTGCAAGGTCTATCTGCGCGTTCAGGTCAAAGTCGCCAAGGATTGGCAGCGCGACCCGAAGCTGCTCGGCCGCCTAGGCATGTAATCGGCAGGGGCTTTAGCGCTGCCGCAATGGGGTGCTAGCCTAAACATGTGTTCGCTCTCTTGCTTAGTAGCCGCGACGAGGCCTAATTCGGCCCTCTCGTCGCGGTGCAAAGCATTGCCGAAAAACCAATCCATCTATTCACATCGATGTGAAGCATAAGTTTTCTGGCCAAGGAGCAAAATGAAAAACAATCAAAAACCTTCAACCATGCCGGTGCACAAATACGCACCGTTTCATGAGCAAATCATTGTTGACCTGCCAGATCGCACTTGGCCTGCAAAACGCATAACCAAGGCGCCACGTTGGTGCGCTGTAGATCTTCGTGACGGCAACCAAGCTCTTATCGACCCGATGAGCCCTGAGCGCAAGTTGGCGATGTTCAAGTTGCTTGTCGAGATGGGTTACAAAGAGATTGAAGTTGGTTTTCCGTCAGCAAGCCAAACTGACTTTGATTTTGTGCGGGCGTTGATTGAGCGAAACCTGATTCCAGACGATGTGGCGATTCAAGTTTTGACACAGGCGCGCGATCACTTAATTGAACGAACCTATGAGTCGATTCGTGGCGCAAAGCATGCCATCGTGCATCTTTATAACTCGACATCTGTCTTGCAGCGCCGAGTTGTTTTTAACGCCGACAAACAGGGCATAATCGACATCGCGCTGGCAGGGGCCAGAAAATGCAAGTCACTAGAGCACACGGTGCCAGAAACGCTCA
>CAINTU010000090.1 GCA_903853515.1 uncultured Micrococcales bacterium
ATAGTGTGACTGAAGCGAACCTGCTCGCTTTCGGTCATTTCAACCGGCGTCAGCTTGGCAGCAGTGCCCAGCATCATCACATCTTTGAGGCCGAGGCGGTTGCACTGTTGGCGCAACTGGGTAACGTCAATCAGATTCTTGACCGACTGCGGCGCCGGGCCATAACGATCTTCGAGCTCGCTCAGAATCTCGTCGAGTTGCGCTCTGGTGGCTTGAGCCCCGCTTGCCGCCGAGAGCTTGTGATATGCCTCGAGTCGCAGGCGCTCGCTGTCGATATATTCCACTGGGATGTGCGCATCGACGCCGAGTTCTAGCTTTAGCTCGGCTGGCGACTCGTGCTTTATGCCCTTGAAGTCGTCGACAGCCTCGCCAATCATGCGCAGATAAAGATCGAAACCAACGCCTGCGATGTGACCAGATTGCTCGCCACCCAGCAGGTTGCCAGCCCCACGAATCTCAAGGTCTTTTAGTGCCACCTGCATGCCTGAGCCAAGTTCATTATTCGTCGCAATTGTGGCAAGCCTGTCGTGCGCGAAAGGGCTCAGCGGTTTGTCTGGCGAATAAAAGAAGTAGGCATACGCGCGTTCACGACTGCGACCAACTCGCCCACGAATCTGGTGCAACTGGCTAAGGCCAAAGTTCTCTGCACGATCAACGATCAACGTATTGGCATTAGGAATATCGATGCCGGCTTCGATAATGGTGGTGGCGACCAGCACGTCATAACGACGTTCCCAAAAGTCAATCACCACCTGTTCGAGTTGCGACTCATTCATTTGGCCGTGGGCAACTGCGATGCGCGCCTCTGGCACCAGCTCGGCCAAACGCGACGCGGCCTTGTCGATTGTGTCGACGCGGTTGTGCACAAAAAACACTTGGCCTTCGCGAATTAGTTCGCGGTGAATAGCGGCAACAACCTGCTTCTCGTTATAGCCGCCAACATAAGTCAAAATCGGGTGACGCTCTTCTGGCGGTGTTGCCAAGGTCGACATCTCGCGAATACCCGTGATCGCCATCTCGAGTGTGCGCGGAATCGGCGTGGCACTCATCGACAAAACATCGACATTCATCTTTAGGTCTTTGAGCTTCTCTTTGTGTTCAACACCAAATCGCTGCTCTTCATCAATGATGATTAGCCCAAGGTCGCGAAACTTGACGTTGCCACTGAGCAACCTGTGCGTGCCGATAACCACATCGACCGCGCCGGTGGCTAGGCCCGCGAGGGTATCCTTGGATTCTTTCGCGGTCTGAAAGCGCGACAGTGCACGCACCTGCACTGGGAACCCTTTGAAGCGCTCGGCAAAAGTTTCGGCGTGCTGGCGCACAAGCAACGTGGTTGGCACAAGCATGACAACCTGCTTGCCATCTTGCACTGCTTTGAAAGCAGCGCGCACGGCAATCTCGGTCTTGCCATAGCCCACGTCGCCGGCGATTAGGCGATCCATCGGCGCCCCAGATTGCATGTCGCGCTTGATGTCTTCGACCGCGTTCAGCTGGTCGGGGGTTTCGACATAGGCAAAAGAGTCTTCCATCTCGCGTTGCCAAGCGGTGTCGGGGCCGAATGCATAACCCTTGGCGTTGACCCGAGCAGAATAGAGCTTGACCAGGTCAATGGCGATTTTGCGAACAGCTTTGCGGGCGTTGCCCTTGATGCGCGACCACTCGCCGCCGCCCATTTTGTTGAGAACCGGCGCCTCACCGCCAACGTAGCGAGTCAGCAAATCGAGTTGGTCGGTTGGCACAAAGAGTTCGTCGGCTGCTTGGCCACGCTTCGATGGCGCATATTCAACGCGCAAGTATTCGCGCATATGCTTATCGGCACCAATGCCAACCTGCCGCTGCACCATTTCAACAAAGCGACCAATGCCATGTATTTCGTGAACAACATAGTCGCCAGCTTTTAGAGCAAGTGGGTCGACGGCTACCCCACGCTTGGCGGCGATCTTTGCTCTGACTGCCGGCGTGTAGTTTTGGCCGCGGCCATAGAACTCTGATTCGCTCAGCACAATCAACTTGGCTTCAGGCGAGGCAAAACCTGCGCGAATCGGTGTTTGAATCACCAACACCTCAGGCTTTGCGATGTCTTTATCGAGCATCGTTTCGACAATTGTGTCGGCAAGCGTGGTTTGAATTTTGGCGGCCGTTAGCAGCTCGACGATGCGCTCTGCTGTGCCATGGCCAGTGGTTGCAATCACAACTTGCTGGCCGTTATTTTGCTGATCGGCGATGAAATCGTTGACGTTGGCATCGATTGCCTTGAAATTTGGAATCTCGTAGAGACCGAGATCGACCATGTCGTCGTCGCCCAAGAATTGTGTGATGGCATAGAGGCTGCGTTTGCCAAGCTTGGCAGTGAATTCGCTCAATTGCCTAAAACCACCCGCGCTCAAGTCGATGGGTGCTTTGGCACCTTCAACCGCGGCGTTCCAGGCGGCCTGCAGAAATTCTTCGTTGGTATCAATCAGGCTTTGAGCTCTGGCCTGAGATTTCTCGGGTGAGAGCATCACCACATAACTGTCTTCGGCCAAATAATCGGTGATCTGCACAAGCTTGTTGGTCAGCACCGGTGCCAAAGATTCCATGCCTTCAACCGGGATGCCGTTGGCGATTTTTTCGAGCATGCCGGCAATGTTGCCGAATTCGTGTTGCATCTCGCGTGCCCGAGCGGCAACGGCCGGGGTAATGATTAGCTCGCGCGCCGCATAAATCTCGAGTTCGGTTGGCCGGCCATCAAGGCTTCGCTGATCTGCCACGCTGAACTCGCGCATCTGTTCAAGCTCATCGCCGAAAAATTCGAGGCGCACTGCGTGGTCGGCAGTCGTGGCAAAAATATCGAGGATTCCACCACGCACAGCAAACTCGCCACGGCGAGTCACCATATCCACTCGCTGATAAGCAAGCTCAACAAGCTTGAGCGCCAACTCTGGCAGCAGATATTCATTGCCAGTCACAAGATTCAGCGGCGGATAATCTGCGAGGTCAGCCACAACCGGTTGCAACGCAGCGCGCACCGAAGTCACCACAAAAATTGGGTGATCGTGAGCAGCCTTATTGCCAGCAGCCGAACCAGCGATTTGGGTTAGGCGGTGCAAAGTTTTTAGTCGGCGACCGACAGTTTCGGGGCTTGGGCTGAGGCGTTCATGCGGCAGGGTCTCCCACGAGATGAATTCGAGAACCTCTGCGCTGGGATGCGCGGCACGCAAAAACTCTGCCGTCTCTTGAGCTTCTCGCCCGGTGGCCACAACCACCAAGGTTTCGCGGCTTAGCCCTCGATCGGCCCGCGCCTGATCAATGTGGGCCAAAACCCAGTTGTGCGCGCCGGCCGGCGCAACTATATCGAGCCTTGGTTCGGTTATGCGTTTATCAAGTTTTGCGAATGCATAGGCGTCTGCGGCGCGTGCGACAAGGCGCGACAACCCCTCAGAAACGTGATGCGCATCCATGGGGTCAAGTCTAAGTTGTTTAGTTGAAGCGCTGTTGTGCGGCGGCAACGCCTTCGAGCACAATGGCCTCAGCTGCATCGGCTGCCAACTCTAAAGTGGTTGGCAGCTCTTTGCGTTCTGGGCCAGAAAAGTCTTTGAGCACATAGTCGGCGGCATCTGTGCGGCCGGGTGGGCGGCCGATGCCGATGCGCACGCGCGCATAATCTGGCCCACCACACGCAGCGATGATATCGCGCAGACCATTGTGGCCCCCATGGCCGCCACCGAGTTTTATGCGCAGCGTGGCCGCATCGATGTCGAGTTCATCGTGCAAAACAATTACGTGATCTAGCGGCACGTCATAGAACTTCATCAGGCTAGATACCGGGCCGCCGCTTGCGTTCATAAAACTGAGCGGCTTAGCCAAAATGACTTTCGCTGTTGTTGCAGTGCCAACGCCGAGACGGCCTTCTGCAACAAGCGCGTGAGATTTGTGAGATTTGAAGCTTGCCCCGATGCGCGAGGCTAAAACATCGACTGCCATAAAACCAACATTGTGCCGGTTGTGAGAATAGTCGGGCCCGGGGTTACCGAGCCCGACTATCAAAAATGGTGCCGAGTTGTTCAGAGCAAAACCTAGCTTTAGGCCTTAGCGTCAGCAGCAGGTGCTACTTCAGCATCTGAAGCGCCAGCGCCGGTGCCAACAACCGAAGCGATCAATACGTGATCGTCAAGGTCAAGCTTTGCGCCAGCAGGCAACTTAACGTCGCCGGCGGTTACGTGGAAGCCCAAGCCTTCTTTGTTGAAGACAACTTCAACGAATTCTGGGATTGTGCGAGCGTCAACTTCTAGCTTCACAGTCTTGTGCTCAAGGTCGATAATGGTGCCCGACATTGATTCACCAATGACGTGAACAGGAACCTCAACGTGAACGCGCTCGCCCTTTGTGATTTCAACTAGGTCAACGTGCTCGATTACCTGAGTAACAACATCTTTGCTGGCTGACTTAACCAAAACGGTTTCGACCTTGCCGTCGAGGGTTAGCTCGATGATGGCGTTCTTGTGACGCAACACTAGAGCTACCTGGCGAGCAGGCAAAGTGATGTGGCGTGGTTCGCTGCCGTGCCCATAAATCACAGCTGGTGTGCGGCCGGCGGCACGAGCCTTGCGAGCTGAACCTTTGCCGAAGGTGGTGCGGAATTCGCCAATAAGGCTGTTTTCTGACATGAGTTTTCTTTCGATCTGCAAAAGCGGTTGCCTTTGAGGTTTCTAATTGTCTTCAACTCAAGCGTGATACGCGAGGAATGTTGGCCCTACGGCCTAAATGACCCCGTCGATAACGGCTTCGGGTTCAATCTGGCTCTCACCATTTCAAACCGTCGGCCCTCGCCGTTGTTTCGTTGACAAGTCTAGTTGCGCTTAGCCCTGCCAGCAAGGCGAGAACTGATTGAGCGTATCAACAGTGCGATAACAAGGATTGCGGTGCTCGCGCCAACTGCTGGCCCTGGCACACTGAGCACCAACACGGCACACAGAGCGAATCCGAGGATGGCCACTATTCTCGGCTGCTTTCGCTGCTCTTTAGGTTGGGCCAGCACAGCTAAATGCCCAATCGCGTAATAAAGTAACACGCTGAAGCTCGAGAAGCCGATGACGATCCAGGTTTGCTCTGACCAAATCACAAAACCAATCGCAGTCAGAGCAATCATTGATTCAACTAAGTACGGTGCGCCAAATTTGTTTCGCTTGGCCAGAAGCTTTGGCAGTTCGCCATCGGCTGCCATAGTGGCCGCTGTTCTCGCTGTGCCAGCCAACAGTGCCAGCATCGAACCAAGGGCTGCGATGACAACCACAAAAATCACAACGTTTGAATTAAGATTTGGCGCCGTTCGGGCAAGCATTTGCACAAACGGAGCATCACTGGTTGCTTCATTGCCAGGGTTCTCGAAACCAAATAGCGCCACAACAATTGCGAAATAGACAGCGATCACAACCGCAAGCGAAATCACGATGGCTCTAGGAATGTTTCGACGCGATTCACGAACCTCGTCGCCGAGCGTTGCGACACGGGCATAACCAGCAAAGGCAAAAAACAAGAGCGAAGCGGCCGCCAAAATGCCCTTACCCCCATGAACACCGACGCTCATGTGAGTTGGTGATCCATGTTGAAAAGCTGAACCAATGCTAAATAGCAAAAACAGCAAAGTGACTGATGCAAGAATTCCGGCAACCAAAGCGGTGCGGTTGATGCCGAGCACGTTAAGTGCGAATAGTGCTGCGATGGTAACAATTGCGGCCAAATGGCCAGCTGGGTTGGGCAACGCAAATGCCGAGTTGACGTAATGGTCGATGATGAGGGCAATGGCTGCAATCGATCCGATTTTGCCGAACACAAACGCTATGCCGGCAACAAAGGCAGTCGATGGGTTCAGGTGCTGGCGAGAATAACTATAGATGCCGCCAGGTCGCGAGTTATTACTTGCCAGTTGATAGACCGATGCCGCATTGAGCGAAGCCACGGCGGCAGCCAAAAGCGCCGCAAGATAGATGCCGTCGTGAGCTAGCGACCAAGCGCTAGACCAAACGAAGAATACTCCGGCCCCGAGCATTGATGCGAGGCCGATCGCCACAGCCCCCACCAACGAGAGTTGTTGCTGTGATTTCAGAACAGAATCTGGATTTGGTTTAGACGTGGCCATCAAACAGCTCTGTCACAGAGTTGTCTTCGAAGACGCTCGAAATCGCACGCGAAATAAGCGGCGCGATTGAAAGCACAGTCAGTTTGTCGAAGTGTTTGTCAGCTGGGATTGGCAATGTGTTGGTGACAATCACGTTATCGACGGCATCTGATGAAAGACGCTCAACAGCTGGGTCGCTAAACACGGCGTGAGTTGCAGCCACAATAACGCGACCAGCACCGTTGTCGCGCAAGGCCTTGGCTGCAGCCACAATTGTGCCGGCGGTGTCGATCATGTCATCGACCAAGACACAGACGCGACCCTCAACCTCACCGACGAGCTCGTTCACCTGCACCTGGTTTGGTTTGTTTGGATCGCGACGCTTGTGAATGATGGCGAGTGGGGCACCTAGTCGGTCGGCCCAAATATCCGCCACTCTAACTCGACCAGAATCAGGCGAGACAACAGTCAAATTATCTGAACCGAATTCTTTTTTCACATGATCGGCCAAGAGCGGCAACGCCCAAAGGTGATCAACTGGGCCATCAAAGAAACCTTGAATCTGCGGGCTGTGCAAATCGACAGACATCAAGCGATCGGCGCCGGCGGCTTTATAGAGATCGGCAATCAATCGCGCCGAAATAGGCTCGCGACCTTTGTGCTTTTTGTCTTGGCGGGCGTATGGGAAAAACGGTGAAACAACGGTGATTCGCTTAGCGCTCGCACGCTTTAGGGCATCAATCATGATTAGCTGTTCCATCAGCGCATCATTCAACGGTGCACTGTGTGACTGAAGCACGAAGGCATCAACACCGCGCACGCTTTCTTCGAAGCGCACAAAAATCTCACCGTTGGCAAAGTCATAGGCGGTCATCGGCACTATCTCGGTGCCAAGCAGGGTGGCAATCTCGGCGGCCAACTCTGGGTGCGCTCTACCGCTAGCTAAAACAAGCCTCTTTTGACCGTTAGCTTTGATTTGCATGAGCGCTCCTATTTCTTGTTTAGTTTTGATCGCTTGAGTTTTGTGCTTCTTGCGATGCTTTTGCGGCCTTGCTGTTTGCGCGGTTGGCTAAAACCCAGCCGGCAAGATTTCGTTGCGGCGCAACGGTCATTGCTAGGTCGCCAGCCGCGACGTCTTTGCGCACTACAGTGCCTGCGGCGGTATAGGCTCCGTCACCGATTGTGATTGGAGCAACAAAAACGTTGTGCGAACCTGAGCGCACGTGCGAACCAATCACGCTGCGATGTTTGTTGACACCGTCATAGTTGGCAAAGATTGTTCCGGCGCCGATGTTGCTCTCGACACCGATTTCGGCATCGCCAACATAGCTAAGGTGAGGCACTTTGCTTCCTGCACCGATGATGGCGTTCTTAGTCTCGACGAATGTGCCGATTTTGCCGTCTGCGCCTAAATCGGTACCAGGGCGCAAATAGCTGAACGGGCCAACGCTTGCGCCATCACCAATCTTTGAACCAGTCACGTGCGATTTAACTACCACTGCGTTTTGGCCAACCTGCGAATCAATCAACATCACTTCTGGGCCAATTGTCGATCCAGAGCCCACATTAGTTAGACCACGAAGGTGTGTGCCTGGCAGCAAGGTCACGTCTTCGCCAAGGCTGACTGTCACATCAATAAAAGTTGTTGCTGGGTCAAGTATCGTAACGCCGGCGAGCATCCATGCGTTTGCAATGCGACGGTTGAGCTCTGCGCTCACCTCTTGCAACTGCACGCGATTGTTTACACCGGCAACTAGCCAAGCGTCACCAACTGGCAACGCATTAACTGCCGCACCTGCTTGCAAAATTTCGACGGCAGCATCGGTAAGGTATTTTTCGCCAGCGGCATTCTGCGTGCCAATCTTGCTCAGTGCAGTGCGCAGAGCCTGCGCATCAAAAACATAAACCCCTGCGTTGATTTCGCTGATCGCAAGTTGATTGGCATCAGCGTCGCGGTGCTCGACGATGCCTGCGAAGCCGCCATCTGGGTTGCGCATGATGCGGCCGTAACCGGTCGGATCGTCAAAATTTGCGGTCAACAGAGTTGCGCCAGCTCCGGTTTCGAGGTGCACATCAATCAGTTGCTCGATTGTCTGCACATCAAGAAGCGGCACATCGGCGCTGGTCACCACAACTGCGCCTTCGAAATCTGCAGGCAACTTTGCAAGAGCACATTCAACCGCACGACCGGTGCCAGGCAAATCATCTTGGTCAGCAATAATCGCATTGCCAAAAAAAGTTTCGATATATTCGGCGAGCAAATCACGTTGGTGGCGGATCACAGGAATCACGTGGGCGGCACCAAGACCGCTAGCGGTGGCAAGTGCGTGATGAAGCATCGGCAGGCCAGCTATTTCGTGCATTACCTTAGGCAACTCAGAACGCATGCGGGTGCCTTCACCTGCAGCAAGCAAGATCACGGCGAGATGCTTTTCGCTCATTGATCCTCTTTCGTTAGCGCTGCTCCCCCAGGATTCGAACCTGGACCGAACACCTCCAAAGGGTGCCGTGCTGCCGTTACAC
>CAINTU010000091.1 GCA_903853515.1 uncultured Micrococcales bacterium
CAACCCGGATTCGCGAGCATCCATGCCCGCCATTTGGCGACAGCTCTTTCGTGCTCGGCAATAGTCGTGCTAAAAACTGTTTCGCCAGTTTTAAGATTGACGGCACAAAAATAGAGCCAACTGCCATCTGCTGGATTCAATGCAGCAGATATAGCAAGAGCACCTGGCGCACTTATCGGGCCTATAGGTAACCCTGCATGCAGGTATGTGTTGTAACCATTCGCATCTTGGCGGTCAGCCACACTTGTAGATACCGTATGCCCATTCACGCCGTAAGACACAGTGGCATCAGACTGCAGGTGCATTCCGATTGCAAGCCTGTTCTTAAAGACTCTCGAAACCTTTGCAAAGTCCTGTGGTTGTCTTGCTTCCTTTTGAATAATCGATGCCATGGTTAGAACCTTTTGCCAATGGCTCTGGGGCACACCTTGACTTGAGAGCTCTTGTTTCATTCGTTCAACCATCGCTTGCAGAATTTGAAGAGCATCTTGTGAAGGCGAGAAATCATAGGTTGCCGGAAAAAGGTATCCTTCAAGGCTCACAGCTTTTGCAGGCAATTCAAACGGGCCGAGGTCTTTAGACGCGGCCTCGAATTCGCTGACAGTGTGACCCGTTGAGTTTGCCAACACGGCAAAAACTTGATCGAGTCGCAATCCTTCTTTGATGAGCACATGCTTCACGATTTGGTGTTGATTCGAGGTCAGGTATGCAATTGCGTCACTCGATTTCATCTGAGTCTTCAGTTCGAAATAGCCAGGAAAGAAAGTGGCGTGGCTAGAGATGATCTGTCGGTAGGTAGCCGCAAAAGTCTTCGTGACTTTAGCAGCAACGAGTTCTTTGGCGACCATCTCGCCCGAATCACCAGGCCGCACGATTATGAAAGCCTTGCCAGATCCCGGGCCTGAGTATTCCGCACCACTCACAACATCTATGTAGCTTCGAATCTGCGACCGAAGAGCAAATCCAGCAACCAAAGCCACGACAACTGCCAACGCTGTGCCGACCAAAATGCGCCTACGTCTAAAGCGTGCGGCCGCTTCTCTATGTTTGCTCACGCTTCTATCCAATCATCAACTTTGCTTCCGGCGAGAGAACCGGTTCGAGCAAAAATTGCGTTGGCGTGATTGAGTATTTCGATTGCAGCGAGTTGGTCGATTACTTGTCTCGACCCTTTTTGACTTCGATGATTCTCTCGTAAAACCTGATTAGCCAGATTCGTGCTGAACCGCTCGTCAATCAATCGCAGGTTGCAATTCGCAAGTTCACTCAATTGGCTGGCGAAATCTACCGAGTCTTCTGTTGATGCTGTTCTCGAACCGCTGAGACTCAGGGGTAATCCCACATAGATCACACCGATTTGTTCAAAAGCAATAGAACGCTCTAAGAGCTGAGCAGTTAGTTCGAAAATAAACTGGGGGCATGTCGCACGAACAAATGTAGCCAACGGCAAGACAAGATCAGAGTCTGTGCCAGTAAAGGCAACACCTACTCGCGCTTTGCCAACATCAACCGCGATTGTTACATCTTTAGGCATCG
>CAINTU010000092.1 GCA_903853515.1 uncultured Micrococcales bacterium
CTTGCCAAGGTTGGGGTCGCGAGTTCGAATCTCGTCATCCGCTCGAAGCGGGCTCTTATAAGCCTCGTGGTAAACGTGGTGGAGTGGCTGAGCGGCCCAAAGCAGCAGCCTGCAAAGCTGTAAAACCACGGGTTCAAATCCCGTCTCCACCTCCAAGCTTTAGACCCGGACGATTGGCGCAGCGGTAGCGCACTTCCTTGACATGGAAGGGGTCACTGGTTCGATCCCAGTATCGTCCACCATATCGGTGCATCTAGTCGCCTATTTTTTTCTTGTGATTCCAATGTCTGTGATTCAACTAGGTGTTGCTTCTAATTCGTGGCCTTATGCCAAGCCAATGGTTAGCATGGTTCAATCGAGGTTCTCAATCGTTCGACCGCAAATCGCAAAGAGGTAATCACTTATGTTGGCTAGCAGCTTTCGACGAATGGCAACGATGCGCTTGGTCATCTCAACATTCGTAGCATTCTTAGCCGTGGCATTCAGCCTGGTATCTCTCTCATCTGCGCAGGCTGTTGATTCGGCCAGCCCAGTGTATTCACCTGTCTCTGCCTCGAATTCAGCCACCTGCGCCATCCGCGCGTCGGCCATCGTTTACTGCGTCGGCCTCAATGACTATGGCCAGCTCGGTAACGGTTCCAAGGACTCGATCACAGAGCCCGCGCAGGTCACCGGTTTGCCGCAAGCGATCTCGGTTAGTCTCGGCAAGACATCTGCCTGTGCGATCGCAGCCAATTCAAACATTTGGTGTTGGGGCGATAACAGCTATGGCCAGCTTGGTGTCAGCACACAACAGATTTCGGCCTATGGGGCCATCGATACCGGTCTCGCTTCTGCGACTGCGATTTCGGTAGGCGACGCATTCGCTTGCGCGATAAGAAACTCGGCAGTTTGGTGTTGGGGTGACGACAGCAAAGGCCAATTAGGGCACTCGACATCAATGCCCGCTCAAGTAGCTCTGCCATCGCCTGCTCGTCAAGTTTCGGCAGGTTCGAATTTCGGCTGCGCACTTTTGAGCGACAATTCGGTCTGGTGCTGGGGTGCAAACGAAGTTGGTCAACTGGGCCGAGGTTCAACTTCGACCTCAGAGGGCATGCCCGCAAAAGTCTTGCAAAATGCAAGTGCAATTAGTGCCGGTTTGAATTCTGCATGCGCGTTGCTTTCTGATTCAACAGTTGCCTGCTGGGGTTCGAACAGCAACGGGCAATTGGGCAACGCAGCGCTTGTCGATTCATCGTCACCGGTAAGTGTCACAAGTATCACCGGCGCCACGCAGGTTAGCGTTGGTTCGAGCTTCGCATGCACAATAGTTGCGGCGAATGCTGTTTATTGTTGGGGCAAAAATGATCAAGGTCAATTGGGCATTGCAACAAAAATCGATTCAAGCATTCGAGTGCCGTCTAAATTAAAACTTGCGGTCTATTTGTCTGCGGGCGCAGCACATCTCTGCGCGCTCGACACAGCGGGAAACATCAACTGCGTTGGTTCTGACGAGCACGGCGAATGGGGTTCTGTCGCATCGAGTGCAGTCGCCTTGAAAGCTAATGCGACCCAGGTGTCGGCGATCTCGGCTGGCACAGACGAAACGTGTGCAATCAAATCACCAAACGGGTCGCTGGCTTGCTTCGGTTCATTCACTGCGAATCTTGATCAGGTCAATGGTGTTTCACAGGTCGACGTAGGCGATGAAAGCGCCTGCTATGTGCGCACCGATCACACGGTGTGGTGCTTCGGCGCTAACAACGGCGGCGAATTGGGCGACGGAACCATCACCGATCGACCTGCACCGGTGCAGGTCTCTGGACTAGCGAACATCACGCAGGTTGCTGTCGGCTATCGTCATGCCTGCGCGGTAAGCGCTGACGGTTTGGTTTATTGTTGGGGCAGCAATACCAAGGGTCAGCTTGGCACAGCAGACACCAAGGATTACCGCACCCCGCAGGCTGTTGTTGGTTTGGTAAATGTTGCGGGCATAACAGCTGGGCATTGGCACACTTGCGCTTGGCTAAATGATGGTAGTGACTATTGCTTTGGCGACAACTCTAAATCTCAGGTCGGCTCAAACAATCTAAAGAGCATTAACTCAATGAGCCTCAGCGACTACGGCACCTGTGCTCTAAAAAGCGACAAGAGCGTCACTTGTTGGGGGCTAAATACTGATTTGCAGTCGCCTTCAAACACTGGCGTAACGAATGCCGTTGCTATCTATTCGGCAGGCTCGCAAAACTGTGCCGTGCTGCAAGGTGGCGCAACGAGTTGTTGGGGCAAACCATCGATGCCTGTCTCAAATCTCGGCAATGTCGCACAGTTGGCACTGGGTAATGGTTTTGTCTGCGGCCTGGCAAACTCAGTCATGTCGTGTCTTGGCACAAATTCAGTTGGGCAGCTCGGTTCTAGCTTCGGCTTCAGGTCGATAGCAATTCAAGAAGTGCCTACAATCACCGGCGATTTAAAGGTTGGCACATCACTAGCGGTTACCAACCTCTCGGCGGTTCCTGGCTCAACGATTTCTTATGAGTGGTTGCGGTCTGCGCAGGTTGTCGCCGGCGCGGGTGACGCGCAGTATGCACTGACTAGCGCCGATTTCAATCGCAACCTTGCGGCACGAGTTCATCGCACGCTATGGCAGATGGTCACGTTAGATTACCCAGCCACGGCCAGTGTCAAAATTGTTGCCGGTGATCTGCCAAAGAACTTGCAAATCCAAACCATCGGTTCTGCGATGGTCGATTCGACCGTTGAGTTGGCCATGCCAAATCTGCCGAATGGCGCGAGCGTTATTTATCGCTGGAGCCAGGCGGGCAAGCAGGGTTCGCACGCAGCCGCCACCAACGCTTTCAAAGCGACTGATTTAGGCGCGGTATTCACCATCACAGCAACCGTGAGTGCAACAGGTTTCAATTCAGCCGATTACACGATAAACCTGCCGGCAGTTGTGGCAGCTTCGCAGTCAAATCAGACGCCGATTGCAATTAGCGGCAAATTCAAGGTTGGTTCAACCCTCATTGCCCGAAGTCTCGGTTGGTCTGTAGGCAGCAAAGTTAGTTACCAGTGGTTGCGCAACAAGGTTGCCATCAAGGCAGCCACGAAGGCTAACTACAAATTGGTTGCGCTCGATGCAAACGCCAAATTAAGTTGCCGAGTCACAGTGACCAAAGTTGGCTACCAGACCGCTTCGCTGACTTCGGCGCAGACCGTCAAGATAGTCAAATAGCTCTAGTTGATGCTGGTGCCTACAAGGTGGCCGATCAAATAGGTTATGCCCATAGTCATCAAACTGACGATCAGGTTGCGCCAGATTGGTTTCGCCGGCTTTGAGCCACCAATAGTCGAGCCTACGAATCCAGTCACAACCAATGCAAACACCACGGCGATTGCCGTCGCCAGAACACGGTACGAGCCAAAAGTAGCGACCGCCAAAAGCGGCAGCAATCCACCGGCTGCAAAAGCGATAAACGAACTTACAGCCGCCTGCATAGGATTCGCGTGTTGATCTACATCGATGCCTAGCTCTGCATCTGCGTGAGCGCGCAAAGCATCTTTAGCAGTGAGCTCTTCTGCCACCTTGATTGCAAGAACAGGCGAGATGCCCTTTTGCTCATAGAACCATGCCAACTCGCGAAGTTCGCCCTCAGGATTCGCTTTGAGTTCAGCGCGTTCAGTCTCGATGGCCGCCTTCTCGCTGTCGCGCTGTGCCGAGACCGAAGTGTATTCACCGCCGGCCATAGAAAATGATCCTGCAACGATGGCCGCTGTGCCGGCAATCAGAATAGAAGCCGCTGTTGCGCCTGGGGCTGCTGCAACACCCAAAACCATTCCAGAGGTAGACATTATGCCGTCGTTTGCCCCAAGAATTCCGGCGCGCAACCAGTTGAGTCTCGAAGCCATCTCGTTCTTGGCAAATTCGGCAGTGGCAACAACTTGGTCGATGCTCGAGTCATTCGGTTTGGTCATGAATCCTATAAAACACCAAACACGACGATCTCGACAGCAAGGCACACCTAACCCGCAGAATAGAATGAAGCATCAACCGAAAGAGAAAATTGAGCGTCGACAATATCGAAATTATCGTTGATCTAGAAGCGCGAGAGGTTGCCACTGGCTCAACCGGCTTCGAGGTTTTCGCTGACCGCCAGGTCGTTGCGATGCGCGTTAATGGCGAGCTTCGCGATCTAGCCACGACACTTTCAGCCGGTGACGATATTTCTGCGGTGCACATAACTTCAGAGGATGGCCTCAACATTTTGCGCCACTCGTGCGCACACGTTTTGGCCCAGGCAGTGCAAAGCATTAATCCAGAGGCAAAACTTGGCATCGGGCCGCCCATCCGTGATGGCTTTTATTACGACTTTGATGTCGAGATTCCGTTCACCCCAGATGATCTCAAGGCCATTGAAAAGAAGATGCAGTCAATCATCAAGGCAGGGCAGCGTTTCAAACGTGTTGGGGTGAGCGATGCCCAAGCCCAAAGCCGATTGAGTGCAGAACCATACAAGCTCGAGTTGATTTCGCTCAAATCTTCAAATGGCGATATCGGCGATGGTGGGGCAGAGGTGGGCGCTGGCGAGTTGTCGATTTATGAAAACGTCACTCACCCAGATGGCGAGATTGCTTGGTTTGACCTGTGTCGCGGGCCGCACCTGCCATCAACTCGAATGATCGGCAATGGTTTCGCGCTGACTCGCTCTGCAGCGGCCTATTGGCGTGGCAACGAAAATAACAAGCAATTGCAGAGAATCTATGGCACGGCTTGGCCGACCAAAGAAGAACTACAGGCACATCTTGTTCGTCAAGAAGAAGCCGCAAAGCGAGATCACAGAAGACTTGGCCAAGAGCTTGACCTGTTTTCTTTTCCTGACGAAATCGGTTCTGGCCTAGCTGTTTTTCACCCAAAGGGCGGCATCATTCGCAGGGTGATGGAAGATTACAGCCGCAAGCGTCACGAAGAAGCCGGCTATGAGTTCGTCTATTCGCCACACATCACAAAGTCGAACCTGTTCGAGACATCAGGCCACCTCGCCTGGTATGCCGACGGAATGTTCCCGCCAATCCGCCTCGACGAAGAACGCGATGAAGCTGGTCTAGTTCGCAAACAGGGTGCCGATTACTACCTAAAGCCGATGAACTGCCCGTTTCACGTGCTCGTATACCGTTCCCAGTCGCGCTCTTACCGCGATTTGCCACTGCGTATGTTCGAATTCGGGAGTGTTTATCGTTATGAGAAATCTGGCGTGCTGCCCGGTTTGACTAGAGCCCGTGGGTTCACTCAAGACGACGCTCACCTTTTCGTTACGCCAGAAGACATGGAACGCGAGCTGACCGACGTTTTGAACTTCGTTCTTGAGCTTTTGCGCGATTACGGTTTGAACGACTTTTATCTTGAACTTTCAACTCGTGAAGAGGGTAACCCCAAATTCGTAGGCAGTGATGAAATCTGGGATCGCGCTACTGCTGCACTTGAAAAAGTTGCGGGCGAGTCAGGGCTCACCTTGGTTCCAGATCCAGGCGGCGCTGCCTTCTACGGCCCAAAGATCTCTGTTCAAGCAAAAGACGCGATCGGAAGAACTTGGCAGATGTCAACTATTCAGCTCGATTTCAACATCCCAGCGGCTTTCGGTATCGATTACACAGCCGCCGATGGTTCGAGGCAGACGCCGATAATGATTCACCGAGCACTGTTTGGTTCTATCGAACGATTCTTCGGCGTTCTCACCGAGCATTACGCTGGTCATTTTCCGCCTTGGTTGGCGCCGGTGCAAGTTGTCGGTATTCCTGTTGCAGACGAATACAGCGCCTACCTGCATGAGATTGCGGCCCAACTAAGAAAGCAGGGTGTGCGTATCAGCGTTGATGATTCAGACGAGCGCATGCAAAAGAAAATCAGAAACCACACACTTGCCAAGGTTCCTTTTCAACTTATTGCTGGTCAAGAAGACCGCGACAACAACGCAGTGTCTTTCAGATTCCGTGATGGCAGTCAAGAAAACGGCGTTCCTCGCGACAAAGCAGTTGCTCGCATTCTTGCAGCTATCGAAAGCAAGGAACAGGTTTAGTGCCTGATGCATTCGAATCGGCGCAGGCACTTCAAGGCCAGGGCGACGGTTTCGAACGACTGTGGACCCCGCACAGGCTCGTCTACATTCAATCTGGAACGCAACCAGCTGATGAAGATTGCCCTTTTTGTGCAGCGCCAAATAAAACTGATGAAGAAGCCCTCATCGTTTACCGAGGTCTAAACGCATTCGTTCTGCTAAATCTTTATCCCTACAACAGCGGCCATCTTCTTGTCTGCCCTTATCGCCACATTGCAAACTACGACGAGGCCAACGAGATTGAGATCGCCGAGATTGGCGCTCTAACTGCAAAAGCCATGCGCGTGTTGAGAGACAAGGGCGGCGCCCACGGGTTCAACATTGGCATGAATCAAGGTGAGGTGGCTGGTGCAGGCATTGCGGCACATCTTCATCAGCACATTGTGCCGAGATGGCGAAACGATGCGAACTTTTTTCCGATAATCGCTCAGACCAAGGCCCTACCAAAACTGCTTGGTCAAGTGCGCGACGAAATAGCAGCCGGTTTCGCAAACGCTTAGACTTATAACCATGTCGCACACTGAAAACACTTCAACTCCGCTGGTCAAGCGCGGTCTCGCTGAGATGCTCAAGGGCGGTGTAATCATGGATGTGGTTACCGCCGATCAAGCAAAAATCGCAGAGGACGCTGGTGCAGTGGCCGTTATGGCCCTAGAGCGCGTTCCTGCTGATATTCGTGCTCAGGGTGGCGTGGCCAGAATGAGCGACCCAGATTTGATTGATCAAATCATCGCCTCTGTTTCTATTCCGGTCATGGCTAAAGCTCGCATCGGCCACTTTGTTGAGGCCCAGATTTTGCAGTCGCTAAAGGTCGATTACATCGACGAATCTGAAGTTTTGAGCCCTGCCGACTATGTCAACCACATCGACAAGCACGCCTTTGACGTTCCCTTCGTTTGCGGTGCCACTAATTTGGGTGAGGCCTTGCGCCGAATCACTGAGGGTGCAGCAATGATTCGTTCTAAGGGCGAAGCTGGCACCGGTGACGTTTCAGAGGCTACAAAGCACATCCGCACAATCCTTGGTGAAATTCGCGCGCTAGCTGCAAAGACTCCAGACGAACTTTATGTGGCTGCTAAAGAGCTTCAGGCTCCTTATCAGCTAGTTGCCGAAGTGGCCAAGACTGGCAAGCTTCCTGTTGTGTTGTTCACAGCTGGTGGTGTCGCTACTCCGGCCGATGCAGCGTTGATGATGCAGTTAGGCGCAGACGGCGTGTTCGTGGGTTCAGGCATCTTCAAATCGGGCAATCCTGCTGCGCGCGCAGCGGCAATTGTTAAGGCAACAACAAACTTCGAAGACGCCGACATTCTTGCTGAGGCAAGCCGCGGCCTTGGTGAAGCAATGGTTGGCATCAACGTTGCAGACCTACCAGCGCCACATCGTTTGGCAGATCGCGGCTGGTAATTTGCCTAGTTGTAGTTTGCTAGGTGTAGTTTGCTAGGTGTGGTTTGCTAGGTCTAGTTTGCTGGGTGTAATTTGCTGGGTGTAATTTGCTGGGTGTAATTTGCTAGGTGCGATAGGTGTTTTAGCCCTTCAGGGCGACTTTCGCGAACACGCGTCTATGCTCAAGGCCATTGGTCGCGAGGCGGTGTTGGTGCGTAAGACCACCGAACTGCGAGGCCTTGTGGGGCTTATCATTCCCGGCGGCGAAAGCACCGTCATCTCGAAGCTCTCTATCGATACGGGGTTGTTCGAAGAGATTCGTGGCTTGATTTCAAATGGCTTCCCTGTCTTCGGAACTTGCGCAGGACTCATCATGCTCGCCGATAATCTGCTCGATGCAACCGCGAAGCAGCGCAGCTTCGGTGGTTTAGATGTGACTGTTCGCCGTAACGCCTTTGGCAACCAACTTGACTCGTTTGAGACTGACCTCGATTTCATTGGCATTAACGATTCTGTGCATGCCGCTTTTATTCGTGCACCAATCATTGAATCCGTTGGGCCAGGTGTCGAAGTGCTTGCGCGAATCTCTTCAGGCGGCATCGTCGCTGTGCGCCAGGGAAACCTCTTGGGCATTGCCTTTCACCCCGAAATCACTGGTGAGACGCGAGTGCACCAACTCTTCGCCGACATCTGTGACGCAGCCAAACTAAACTAGTCCAAGAATTTTCGAAAGAGAGACCGATGTCTGGGCATTCCAAGTGGGCAACGACTAAGCATAAAAAGGCTGTTATTGATGGCCGCAGGGCTAAGCTTTTTGCCAAGTTGATCAAGAACATCGAAGTAGCCGCCCGAATCGGTGGGGCAGACATCGATGGCAATCCCACTCTTTATGATGCAGTTCAAAAGGGCCGCAAATCATCATTACCAAATGACAACATCGAACGTGCCATCAAGCGCGGTGCCGGCCTAGATGGTGGTGGTGTTGAATACCTGACAATCATGTATGAAGGCTACGGCCCAAATGGCGTCGCACTTTTGATCGAGTGTCTTACCGACAACAAGAACCGCGCTGCAGCCGATGTTCGTGTTGCTGTAACCCGCAACGGTGGCACCATGGCAGATCCAGGTTCTGTGTCATATCAATTCAGTCGCAAAGGTGTCATAACCGTCGAGAAGAACGATGCTGCAACCGAAGACAGCATTCTTGAGGCTGTGCTCGAAGTTGGCATCGATGATATTCAAGATCGTGGCGAGCAGTTCGTCATCACCACCGACCCGAGCGACATGGTTGCTGTACGCACCGCTTTGCAAAACGCTGGCATCGATTATGAAAGTGCTGACGTTGAATTTGTCTCTTCAATGCCAGTTCAGGTAGACGCCGATACTGCCCGCAAAGTGATTTCGCTAATTGATGCTCTAGAAGACAGCGATGAAGTTCAGAACGTTTACAGCAATTTCGACATGTCACCAGAAGTGATGGCTGAACTCGAAGCAGAATAGTGTCAACGCTTCTGTTAGGCATCGACCCAGGGCTTACCCGTTGCGGCTTCGGCCTGATCGAATCTTTGCCAGGGCGAAAGATCAAGCACGTCGAACATGGCGTAATCGAGACGGCCGCATCGATGCCTTTGCCTGAGCGTCTTGCCTTCATTGCAACCCAATTTGAAGAGCTGCTTGATCGTGCACAACCATCGTCGATAGGGCTAGAGCGCGTGTTCGCTCAGCAAAACCTGCACAGCGTTATGGGCGTCGCTCAGGTCAGCGGCGTTGTTTTGATGATTGCCGCTCGACGTGGAATCCCGATTTCGATGCACACCCCGACAGAGGTCAAGCTTTCGGTTACCGGATCTGGCCGAGCGGCAAAATCCCAGGTTGCCACCATGGTCGCCAAATTGCTCTCACTCGACGAAGTGCCAAAATCTGCTGACGCTGCAGACGCTCTCGCGATAGCGATTGCCTGCGCTTGGCGAAGCTTGGCTGGCCTCTCGCAAAGCTCACAGCAGTCGCAACAAACAACAGCGCAACAGAAATGGCAAAGCGCCATCGAGGCGTCCAAGAGAAAATCAAAGGCTTAGTTAGTCTTAAGCCGTGATTGCTGCGCTTAAAGGTACTGCCCTCGAAGTTTCGAATGGGCGATTGATTGTTGACGTCAATGGCGTCGGCTATCTGGTCAACGTCACAGCTCAACTAAGCGCAAATACCTCTTTGGGCGATGGCGTGCAGTTGCGCACATCGATGGTCGTTCGAGAAGACGCCATGCTGCTGTTCGGTTTCGAAACCAGCGAAGAACAAAGGGTTTTCGAACTTTTGTGCTCTGTGAGCGGGGTTGGGCCCAAGTCTGCTCTCGCAATTCTTTCGTCAGCCGACGTCGCACAGATTGCGCAGGCAGTGGCCACAGAACAAGACTCGGTATTCAAAGCCGTTAGCGGCATCGGTCCAAAGACCGCAAAGCTAATTGTTGTTTCACTCGCCGGCAAAATGTTTTTGCCAAGCGGGTCAGCATCGCCTGCAACTGGTGTGGGCACCTCAAACACTCAAATTCAAGTGGTGTCAGCATTTAGTGAGCCTTGGATACCAAGAGCGGGTTGCGAGTTCGGCTGTGCAAGAGGCCATCGACGCTGAACCTTCCAAGAACGGGCTTGCGGTCGATGCTCTTTTGCGCGCTTCACTTTCCACGTTGGCAAAGAATCGACCTTCGCGATGAGCGATGACGAAGTGCTATCGACAAAGGCAGATGAAACCGAGTTGGCCTACGAAGC
>CAINTU010000093.1 GCA_903853515.1 uncultured Micrococcales bacterium
AATTTCGTCGTGTAGGTCAAGAGAACGAAGAACTTCGCCAACGCCTTTTGGCCGCAGACGCGAGAATCTCTGAACTTCAGCGCAGCGGTGCCACGTTGGTTGAGCAGGTTAATACCGCAGCAGCTTCAATTCCTGAGTCGGCCACGAGCAACAGTGCCTTCCCAGAAGCTGCTTCAGACATCACGGCCTTCGAAGCTAACAACACCAACAACCTTTTGCAGCTCGCGCGCAAATTGCACGAAGAGCACGTTCGCGAAGGTCTTGCTAAGCGCGATGCGCTCGTCGCAGAGGGCCAGGCCACTGCAGCGCGAATCACCCGCGAGGCAGAAGCTGCCGCTAAGGCTGACATCTCTCGTCTAGAGCAAGAGAAGGTCTTGATTGAGCATCGCATCAACGAACTCACCACCTTCGAAAAGGACTATCGAGCGAAGTTGAAGGCATATATCACCTCGCAACTTACCGAGCTAGATTCTTCAAGCGTCAGCCCAGAGCGTTCACCTTCGACATCGCCAACTGCCCTGCCAAGTTTTCCGATTAACTAGGTAATGCAACTGATCAGCAACAAATCAGAGTCGGCAATTTTGCCTCGTCGATCTTGGATTTGGTTTTTGATTTTTGCCGCAACGGTATTTGCGCTCGATCAGGCGAGCAAAGCCCTCATCAAGGCAAACTTTAGAGAGTTCGATTCCAAGACGATAGTGCCTGGCATTCTTCGATTCACTTTTGTTTACAACGACCGCGCAGCCTTTTCACTTGGCGGTTCAAGCACTTGGGCATTCACTCTTATCTCGTCTGTCGCTGCAATTGCCTTAGTTCTGTTCAGTCGAAAATTCTCGAGCAAAAGTTGGTTACTTTTAGCCGGTGTCGGTTTAGGTGGTGTGCTGGGCAATCTTTGTGATCGAATTTTTCAGTCACCTGGCTTTCCAAGCGGAAGAGTCATCGATTTCATTGCAATTCCATTCAACTTTCCGGTATTCAATCTCGCAGATAGCGCAATAACTATCACTGCCTGCGTCGTGGTGATTCGTGTGCTTAGAGGCGATCGCATCGGGCACAACTCGCGAGCACAATCGGGCACACCGCAAGCACAAATGCCACAGCCAGACAAGAAGCCGGCAGAATGACCGGCGCTCGTGATTATCAGGTTCCTGACGGCTTGGCGGGCGAACGAGCAGATGTTGGTATCGCTCGCTTGTTGGGTCTTTCGCGGTCGCAGGCTGCAGAAATTATCGAATCAGGCTCGGTTCGCTTGAATCAAAAGACGCTAAATAAGTCTGACCGCCTCGAAGCAGATGCCTGGCTCGAAATTCAGTTGCCTAAGCCCAAAGCTGCGCCTCAGCTCGTCGCGCAATTCATCGACGATCTAAAGGTGATTTATCAAGACACCGACATTGTGGTGGTCGACAAGCCGGCAGGTGTGGCAGCGCATCCTTCGGTGGGTTGGGATGGCCCAAGTGTTGGCGGTGCACTGTTGGCGCTTGGCATCGAAATGTCAACCAGCGGGGTTGCTGAACGTCAAGGCATTGTCTCTCGACTCGATGTTGGCACAAGCGGGTTGATGGTTTTGACTAAAACCGAGATCGCCTACAGTCGCATGAAACAGGCATTTCGAGATCGAACGGTCGATAAAACCTATCGAGCTCTTGTTCAAGGTCACCCAGACCCATTCAGTGGCACCATCGATGCACCCATCGGTCGCCACCAGAAGCACGAATACAAGTTCGCTGTTGACCAAGATGGCAAGCCTTCTGTGACTCACTATGAAACGCTCGAAGCTTTTCGTGCAGCGACCCTTCTCGACATCAAGCTCGAGACCGGCCGCACGCATCAAATTCGAGTGCATTTTTCTGCGTTCAAACACCCTTTGGTGGGCGACTCGCTTTATGGCTGCGACTCTGCTCTGGCAGCCAAACTTGGCTTAGAGCGCCAGTGGCTGCATGCCACAAAACTTGGCTTTGAGCATCCGACTTCGGGCGAATACGTCTCTTTCGAGAGCGAGTATCCATCAGATTTGAGCGCAGCCCTAGTCAAGATCGCAGAGATTTAGCTAGCCAATTTCGGCCATTTGGCGTGGCATCAAGTCTCTGGCTAAGGGCAAGTTAGGCTATTTGGCCTAGCCCAAAAAACTAGAATCCATAAACAAAATCCCAATAGACCAAGGATTATCTTGAGCGTCAAATCAGATTCGTTTGTGCACCTTCATGTGCACACCGAATACTCGATTCTTGACGGTGCAGCAAAAATCGACCGATTGCTCGATAAAGCGGTGGCCCTTGAAATGCCGGCGATTGCCATTACCGACCATGGCAATAACTTTGGTGCTTGGGAATTTCATGAGCAAGCGACCAAGCGAGGCATCAAGCCGATCATCGGCATCGAAGGTTACCTTGCCTTCGGTTCACGTCTAGATAAGACCCGCAAGCGCCTTGGTGATGGCGGTGAAGACGATCTATCGATGGGCGCGTATTCGCACTTGACAATCGTTGCGAAAGATAATCCTGGGCTTTCAAACCTTTTCAAATTGAGTTCTTACGGTTATTTAGATGGCTACTACTATCGGCCACGAATCGACAGAGAACTGCTTTCGCAATTCGGCAAAGGGCTAATAGCAACCTCAGGCTGCGCTTCGGGTGAAATTCAAACTTATTTGCGTCGCGGCGAATATAAAAAGGCTCTCGAGACTGCCGCTGAGTTCAGAGATATTTTTGGGCCCGAGAACTACTACATCGAGATTATGAAGCACGGCATCGACATCGAAAAACGCTCGTTCGATGACCTTGTGAAACTAGCTCGAGAATTAAAAATTCCGATGGTTGCCACCAACGATTTGCACTATGTCGATGTTGAACAATCGGCTGCCCACGATGCATTGCTTTGTGTGCAGACTGGTTCAAAGCTCACCGATGAAAAGCGTTTTGCTCTTGACAGCCATGAGTTCTACTTAAAGAGCGCCGCAGAGATGCGTCGAATCTTTGCCGAATTCCCAGAGGCTTGTGACGCCACCCTCGAAATCGCTGAGCGCTGCAATGTGAGTTTTGAAAAGCGCAACCTGATGCCGCGTTTTCAAACACCTGAAGGTCACAGTGAAGCCAGCTGGTTTGAAGCCGAAGTGCTAAGGGGTATGCATGAGCGGTTTGGCTCGAGCATTCCGGCTGAATACCTTGAGCGCATGGCGTTCGAGGTCAATGTGATAAAGAACATGAATTTTCCGGGATATTTCTTGGTCGTGGCAGACTTCATCGCATGGGCAAGGGCGCAGGGCATCAGAGTTGGCCCAGGCCGTGGTTCAGCCGCCGGTTCACTCGTGGCCTATGCCCTTGGCATCACCGCGCTTGATCCCATTCGCTATGGATTGCTATTCGAGCGCTTTTTGAATCCGGCTCGCGTTAGCTTGCCAGATATTGACGTCGACTTCGATGATCGCCGTCGCGGCGAGGTGATTCGCTACGTCACGCAAAAATACGGCGATGATCGCGTTGCTCAAATCATCACCTATGGCACTATCAAGGCCAAGGCGGCGCTAAAAGATGCCGCGCGCGTGCTCGGCAAAGATTACGCGGTGGGCGAGAGGCTTACCAAGGCGATGCCTCGAGCTGTGCTCGGCAAAGACATGACTTTGAGCGAAATGGTAACTGACCCGGCTAACGTCAAGGCTCCGGTTATTGAAGCGATGCCAGATTCTGACGAAGACGAATTTAGCGAAGAAACCTTTGAAATCGAACCGTTGCCGGTCGCGCAAGGGGCAACT
>CAINTU010000094.1 GCA_903853515.1 uncultured Micrococcales bacterium
AACTGCGCACCTACCGCAGCGATCATCGCCCCGTTGTCTGTGCAAAGCGAAAGCGCTGGGATTCGCAACTCGATGCCCTGCTTTGCGCACCGCTCTGCTGCAACCTCGCGCAATCTGGCATTGGCAATGACGCCGCCACCGAGCAACAACCTCGGCACGTTGTGTTCAAGACATGCGTCTATCGCTTTGGTGATCAACACATCGACAACAGCTTCTCTAAAACTTGCCGCAACATCGGCAATTGCCAATGACTCACCGCGCGACTGCGCTAGCTCAACATGCCTTGCCACTGCTGTCTTGAGGCCCGAGAAACTGAAGTCATAGCGATGCTCAGCCATATCTTTTGGCAGTGAGAGTCCCCTCGGAAACCTGATTGCCTTCGGGTCGCCAGTGGCCGCAGCCTTGTCGATTTGTGGGCCGCCCGGGTAAGGCAATCCCAGCACTCTTGCCACTTTGTCAAAGGCTTCGCCCGCCGCATCATCGATTGTTTCGCCGAGCAGATTCACGTCGTCGAGCAGGTCATTCACCAAAAGCAAACTGGTGTGACCGCCGCTAACTAAAAGAGCGATGGTCGGTGTCTCAATCATTCCGCGTTCTAGCAGGTCGACGCCGACGTGCCCGACCAAGTGATTAACGGCATAAATGGGCTTATCGAGCGCAACGGCGAGTGCTTTCGCAGCGCCGATGCCAACCATCAATGCACCGGCAAGCCCCGGCCCGTTGGTGACCGCAACAGCGTCGATGTCGCCAAGGGTGATGCCCGCTTCGGCAAGCGCCTTGTCGAGGGTTGGGCGCAGCGCCTCAAGGTGCGCCCTCGCTGCAATCTCTGGCACTACCCCACCAAATCGTGCATGTTCATCCATCGAAGAACTAATGACGTTTGCCAGCAGCTCGGTGCCGCGCACAATGCCGATGCCGGTTTCGTCACAGCTCGATTCGATGCCTAAAACTATCGGTTGTTTTTTAGGCAACTCGGTTTTCATCACAAAAGCATCGACGCCGTCTGGCTGGTAATACTTTTTGCGAACCCCGATCTGCTTAAACCCAAAGACCCTATAAAGCTTTTGGGCAACGGTGTTATCGGCTCGAACCTCAAGAAAAATTTCGCGCGCACCACGCGCTTTGGCCTCGGCTGTCAGTGCGAACATGATCTTGCGGCCGATGCCTAGACCTCGGGCGTCAGGGCTAACTGCGATGGTTTGAATGTCGGCTTGGTTGCTGCCGGCCAAATTTGACAGGCCAGCGTAACCAAGAATTCGCTCACCCTGTTCGGCAACCAAATAGTATGTGTGCGCTGCAAGCAGTTCATCGCGCATGTTTTCGCTCGACCATGCATCGCGCACAAAGCACTCGCGTTCGATTTGCATAATCGCTGCCAAGTCGTCAACACTTGCCTGGCGCAATCTAAGTTCAGCAGGCATTAGCCACTCACCTTTTTGCCTGCGCTTGGCACCGCATCTGGCGCGCGCAAATAAATTGCGCTCACTTCGTGCTTCGCGACGCCAATCAAATCGGCAGCCTTGGCAATAAATTCTGCGCTGATTTTTGCGGTGGTTATTTCGATTGGGCGATCACCCAAAATTTCTTCTAAAGCAGCAGGAGTATTAACTGCTGGCCCCTCAATGCGCGCAAATGGCTCGGCCTGATAGATCGCCCAAAAAACTTCTTTGCGCCTGGCGTCTGTGGTCACCAAAAGTGGCTTGCCATCGCGCTTCTCGGCCGTTGGCTCTTGGGCAAAGTGGGCAAGTGCAATCGCGTCTAGGCTGACCACACCATAGAGCGGCAGTGCCCGGCCGGCGGCAAACATCGTTGCAGCAGCGAGACCTACACGCAGACCGGTATAGGGTGCAGGGCCTCGACCGGCAACGACTTCGGTCACATCATTTGCCTTGAGGTTTGCCGCTTCTAGCACCGACGCAATCGCTAGGCCAACCGACTCGGCGTGACTCATGTTGCTCTCGATGTTGTGCTCTGCCAAAACTGTGCCGGCAGAAACTAGCGCAACGGTTGTGCCAGCTGATGTGTCGATAGCCAAGGTTATTGGCGCCTTGATTGCCACTAGCTGCCGCCCAAAGTTATCTCGGCCTGGTTTTGCCAGCGCTCGCCAAAACCTTCGATCAAAACACCACGGATTTCTGACTCGCCCGAATGGTCGCGCTCAATCTGCACCGACAGCCAGCTTTCGCTAATGCCTTCGGTGAAGCCCTTGCCCCATTCGACAACGGTAATGCAGTTTTCAAAATCAATATCTAAATCATCTAGTTCTGCAGCCGAGCCAAGTCGATAGGCATCGACATGCACCAGCGGTGGCAGCAGTTCGTTTGTGCGCTTGTGAGTTCGCGCGATAACAAATGTTGGGCTCGAGACTCTGCTCTGCAGCCCAAGTGCGTTGCCGAGGCCGCGAGTGAGAGTGGTTTTGCCTGCACCTAGTGCGCCGGTTAGCACCAACAGATCGCCTGCAGTAAGAATTTTTGCCAGGGCGAATCCAAGGGCTAGCATTTGTGATTCATCATAAATATGGCCCACAAATATTTTGTGCGCTGCACTCAATTGGCAAGCTCCGTGGCTTTACCCAAATAAACGCGCTCGAAGCGGCCACCCATGCGCGTAACGATTTCATAGTTGATTGTGTCGCAGGCATTCGCGAGGTCATCGGCAGTTGGCCCGCAGTCGCCAAAAATCACTACGCGATCGCCCGGCACAATTGCATCGTCACCAACATCAATCACGAACTGATCCATCGCTACCCGTGAGAGCACTTTATAGAACTTGTTGCTTATGCAGACTTGAGCAGTGCCGGTCGCATTACGTGGCAGGCCCTCGGCATAACCAATCGGAATCAGAGCTAGTGTCGTCTCGGCTGCCGTTCGGTGCAGATAGCCATAAGAGACGCCTTCACCCGCGCTCACGCGTTTAGTTTGCACAACCACCGATTCGGCACACATCGCTGGCTTCAACCCAAAATCGGCCGCACGATTATCGCTAAACGGGCTTAGACCATAAAGCGCAATGCCAACACGAATCATGTCGAAGTGGGCGTCTTGGTAACTTAGCGAACCGTCTGATGCAGTCAGGTGACGCAGCTCAAAATCTAGACCGGCCGCGCTTGCTTCTTCGAGGGCGCGACTAAAGCGCTCGATCTGTTTGCGATCTTCATTAGCGTTGGTCGAACTGAGGTGGCTAAAGCATCCGATTGCAACAACGCGCCCGGCCTTGACCTCAAGCAGAGCCTGGTGCACAAGTGCCGGCCAGTGCGCCAGCGTTGCGCCATTTCTGCCTAGGCCAGTATCGACTTTTAGATGAACACGGGCTGGTGAGCCGACCTTAGCTGCAGCGCCGGCAACACGAGCAAGCTGCTCAAGATTTGAAATTCCTAAATCGATGCCGGCGGCAATGGCAGCTTCGAAGTCATCTGAAGGGTCATGCAACCAAGCCAGAATCCGAGTTTTTATTGCGGCAGCTCTCAGGGCTAAAGCCTCTTGCACATCTGCCACTCCAAGATAATCGACGCCTTCGATTTCGAGTCGCCGCGAAACTTCGATCATGCCGTGGCCATAAGCGTTGGCCTTCACGACGCCCATCACTTTTTTGCTGGTGCCGTTCAGGTTTCGCATGGTCGCCAGGTTTTCTGCAACAGCGTTTAGATCAATAACGAGTTTGCGCACTAGTTATCGCCCTCAGCAACCACGAACGCGCAGGCTATGCCCGCATCGTGCGAAATCGATAGGTGCAGGTTTGTGATGCCAAGCGACGTTGCGCGTTGTTTGGTTGCGCCGCTTAGTGCGATGGTTGGCTTGCCGGTGTCTTCTCTAAGCACAAGCACATCGTGCCAATTAAGCCCGGTCGAATCGCCAAGTACTTTGACTAGGGCCTCTTTCGCAGCCCAGCGGCCAGCAAGTGTTTGCGGCTTTGCATCGCGCTCAACGTCGGCAAAAATTCGTTCTGCGAATCCAGGGGTATCGGCCAGCGTGTTTTCAAACCTAGTTAGGTCAACCACGTCAACACCCACACCGATAATCATGATTATTCGACGGTTACCGATTTGGCTAGGTTGCGCGGTTGATCAACATCGAGCCCCTTGGCATTGGCTAATGCCATGGCAAAAATTTGCAACGGAATCACGTTGAGAATTGACGCCAACATGGGTTGAATCTGTGGCACATAAAAAACATGTTCGGCAAACTGCGAAACCAAACCGTCGCCAACCTCAGCGATTGCAATCACCTTTGCCCCGCGAGCGCGAATTTCTTGAATATTAGAAATAACCTTTGGGTGCAAACTATCTGAATCGGCAGGGCTCGGCACAATCACAATCACCGGCTGCCCTTGTTCAACAAGTGCAATCGGGCCGTGTTTTAGTTCGCCGGCAGCAAAGCCTTCGGCATGAATATATGCGATTTCTTTTAGCTTCAAAGCGCCTTCGAGAGCAATCGGATACCCAACGTTGCGGCCCAAAAACAAAACCGATTTCGCATCGCCAAAACTCTTGCCCAGCTCTGCCATAGAACCCGCGCTCGCCAAAACTTCAGTCACCTTGGCTGGCAACTTCAAAAGTTCACGCCCGATTTGGTTGGCAGCCGCCTCTGGCAGCGCCTTGCGAATGCCAGCCATGTGCAGTGCCAAGAGATGCATCGCGGCTATCTGCGCGGTGAACGCCTTAGTCGAAGCCACCGCGACCTCTGGCCCAGCGTGGGTATAAAGCACTGCGTCGCTCTCGCGGGCCAAGGTTGCGCCTTGGGTGTTGCAAATCGCCAACACCTGGCATCCCGCCTCTTTGGCATATCTGGTAGCCATCAACGTATCCATGGTTTCACCAGACTGGCTAACAGCAACAACCAAAGTGTTCGGCGTCAAAATCGGGTCGCGATATCTAAACTCGTGCGACAGCTCGACGCTCACCACAATTCGCGCCCACTTTTCAAAAGCGTATTTGCCCACCTCTGCTGCATAGGCGGCCGTGCCACAGGCAACAAAAATGATTCGATCGGCGTTTGCCACCACGTCGCTGATTGGCGCAAGTTCATCGAGCACCACGGCTCCGGTTGAATCTAAGCGACCCATCAGAGTGTCACCCACGGATTGCGGCTGATCGGCAATTTCTTTTGCCATAAAACTTGGCCAACCGCCTTTGCTCGCGGCCGAGGCATCCCAGTCGACTGTGAACTCTTCGTGGGGGCTCGGGTTGCCAGCGAAGTCTTCGATGGTGACACCGTCGGCGCGCAAGATCACAATCTCGTCTTGACCCACGCTAATCGCGCGCTTAGTGTGTTCAACGAAAGCCGCCACGTCTGAACCTAAAAAGTTTTCACCATCGCCGAGGCCGACAACAAGTGGGGCGTTTCGGCGCGCCGCCAAAACCAGGTCTGGCTGATCTTGGTGAATTACAAGAATTGTGAATGCGCCGTGCAGTCGGTTGACTACGCTTCGAAAAGCTGCAATGAGGTCACCAGATTTTTGGTATTCGGCAGCAACTAGGTGGGCGGCAACTTCGCTGTCTGTTTCGCTTGCAAATCGCGTGCCAGCCGCCAAAAGTTCGGCTTTGAGTTCAGAGAAGTTTTCGATGATGCCGTTGTGAATAAGCGAGAGCTTTTGTTCGGCACCACCAAGATGCGGGTGGGCGTTGCCATCGGTAGGTGCACCGTGCGTAGCCCAACGTGTGTGACCGATGCCAATGTGCGCGACATCAAGTGGATGCTCTGCAATTGCTTCAACCAGTCGATCAAGCTTGCCTGCTCGTTTGCGAGTCTCAAGGCGACCGTCGTTTGAGATCAGAGAGACGCCGGCAGAGTCATAGCCACGGTATTCGAGGCGTCGAAGGCCGCCGAGCAGAACCTCAACGCTCGAGCGCGGGCCTACATAACCGACGATTCCACACATGAGCCTAATTTTAGGCGACAATGGTCTGTGTGAGTGCTGCTGCCGCTGGCGATAACCCAATCGAGACCCCGCAACCCTCACCATTTATCGAAGTTTTGCGCTCCGACTGGGCGCAATTGGCCAAGAACGCCGAATTGGGTCTAAGTGAAGCCGAGATTGCCAACATCCGTGGCCTCGGTGACTTTCTAGACATCAACGAAGCCCAAGACATTTATCTGCCGCTCTCGCGCCTTTTGAACCTTTATGTGAGCGAAGCCCAACAACTGCACCGAGTTACCAGCGAATTTTTGGGTGACCGAGCAAAGCACGTGCCATATGTGATTGGCGTGGCCGGTTCGGTCGCGGTCGGCAAATCAACTGTTTCGCGGTTGTTGCGCGAGCTGCTCTCTCGCTGGCCGTCGACGCCAAAGGTAGCGTTGATAACCACGGATGGCTTTCTCTATAGCAACGCCGAGCTCACCGCCAGAGGTTTGATGCAGCGCAAAGGGTTTCCCGAAAGTTATGACCGTTTGGCGCTTATCAACTTTGTCGCCGACATCAAATCTGGCAAAACCGATGTTCGTGCCCCACACTATTCGCACCTAACTTATGACATCGTGCCGGGTGAAGAGACCGTGATCAGCTCACCAGATGTTGTGATTATTGAAGGCTTGAATGTCTTGCAGGCGCCCACACCGGGCCAGGCTATTGCACTAAGTGATTTTTTTGATTTTGGTATTTATGTCGACGCGCCGACAGAACAAATTGAAGATTGGTATGTCGCCCGGTTCAAGCAGTTGCGCGAATCAGCGTTTACGAATCCCGAATCGTATTTTCATCGCTATGCCGAGATGCCTTTGCCCGAAGCCGAATCAACCGCTCGTGAAATTTGGCGGGGCATAAATCTGCCGAACCTCATTG